>JACQYJ010000205.1 GCA_016208525.1 Deltaproteobacteria bacterium
ATTGAGTTCCCTTGTTGACGACAATCGATTCAACCCTTCGATTGATCCACTGTTTACCAGTAGTACGATATCACCGGTCTACTGGTCGTCCACTACTTACGCGGGCGATACAGCAATCGCGTGGGACGTGTACTTCCTCGACGGCGGCATGACTTACAATAATAAGACTGTCAACTGGTATGTCCTTTGCGTCCGTGGACAGTGAATTGGTGATTTGGGTATTGGGTTATTTGGGGGTTTGAGGGTTGAGGGATTGGGGACATCCGGCTTTGCAAAGCCAGGGACAGTCCCGAACTCCCCCCGCCCCCTCTTTAGTAAAGAGGGGGAGCCGAAGGCGGGGGCGTTATCTATTGACAATATTCCACAGATGAAGTATCTTTAAAACCGTGAGGCATGAAGATCGGCGTAAAGAACTTGGCAAGATGCTGATGGATGTAGCGAAGTATCTTGCGACAGTCGGGTTGATTGGGAGTGTGCTCACAAACAGTCTTAATATCTATGGCGGAATAACGATAACGGTCATTATCATAGCGTTGGTCTTGATAGCGTTCTATACAATTCCACCCAAGAAGGAGGGGTAAAATGTCGGCTGGCGGATATGTAATACTTGCAGGCTTATTAATCGTTGCTATCTGGGCTTTTGTTATCTCTTATAGAGAAGATCATCCAAAAAGAATATAGCCTGAGCATTTATCATAGGTAAGCCCGTAAGATACGATGGTACTGCATGGGAGACTGTGTGGGAGAGCAGGACGCCGCCGGGATTAAATTTAAAAGCCTCATCCAGAAATGGATGGGGCTTTTTTAATTTTCACTTAAAAACTGCAAACCACAGAGGACACAGAGATAAATTTTGAGTGTAAGAACCTTTTAAAACCCTTTACTTCTCTGTGTTCTCATGAATTTGATTTTAAAGGAGGTAGAGACGCAAAATCTTGCGTCTCTACAAGTGTAAGGAGAAAAGATTTAAAACAAGGTTTTTCTTTTGGCATTAAAGGGTTTCCTCCGTGTGCTCTGTGGTTCGATTGCAGGATTTAGGTAATAAAGAATCATGGGTACTTATTACTTAATGTGGTTATGCAGATGACTCCCGTATACACCACATATAGAGGCATTTATAAATAATAGCGCCAAGCTCCTTTGAAGTTTTTAACTTTAAGAGTGGTCGGCAGTCAGTGGTCAGTTTGGAAGCGCTGCAAAAGGCTTTTGACTGACCACTGACCACTATATTTTCATGGCGGAGAGAGGGGGATTCGAACCCCCGGTAGAGTTGCCTCTACAGTTGATTTCGAGTCAACCGCCTTCAACCAGCTCAGCCATCTCTCCGGGGTTTGCGTAGCAAACACCTATGGCTTATAGCTTATGGCTAATGGCCCAAGTTTGCTTCGCAAACACTTATAGCGCATGGCCGATTGCCTACGGCCGTATGTACAGATATATTATTTCCTCATAGCTATCAGCTATAAGCTATTGGCTATCAGTGATTTTTGCGGAGCAAAAATCATGGCGGAGAGAGGGGGATTCGAACCCCCGGTACCCGTTAAGATACACACGCTTTCCAGGCGTGCTCCTTAAACCACTCGGACATCTCTCCGTGGTTCGCTATGCGAACACTTATAGCCCATAGCTTATTGCTAATGGCCAAATGTAATAAGTCTTATACCTTACAGCCATAAGCTATGAGCCATCGGCTATAGGTGGTTTTTTCCGCAATTTGCGGAAAAAATCTTTCAAAAGGGCCTGGGCCTCTTCATCCATTACCCCAGGCCTTACCTCTACTCTATGGTTCAACCTTTTATCGTTGGATATATCGTATAGGGAACCGACTGCTCCGCCCTTTGGATCGCAACAGCCGAATACAAGCCTCGCGACCCTTGCCAGGATAATGGCGCCGATACACATGACACATGGTTCCACTGTGACATAAAGAGTGGAGTTAGCGAGACGCCACGACTTCAGTTTCTTTGCAGCCTTTCCGATGGCAATCATCTCGGCGTGGGCCGTGGGGTCGTTATTTAATTCCCGGAGGTTGTGCCCCCTGGCTACAACCCTTCCATCAACTACAATAACAGCCCCTATTGGGACCTCACCCTTCTCACTGGCTCTTTCTGCCTCAGAAAGGGCAATTTTCATGAATTTGAGGTCTTTCTCCATTTTACGGTACGGGCGGGGTCGCCCCGCCCCTACAACTTTTGGCGCGCCCAGAGGGAGTCGAACCCCCGGCCTACAGATTCGTAGTCTGTTGCTCTATCCAGCTGAGCTATGGGCGCATAAAACAGCAAAGAGCAAGGAGCGTCCAGGATAAACTTATCTTTAACTCCCCGCTCCTTACTCCTCACTTCTCGCCTGTTTTCAAATTTTGATGCTGGGTTTGTAGCCAACCAGCGTCAGGCTGTAATCCGGGTGCTCAAATGGATGTGCAGTTGGATAACGGCTAAAGAGCCATCCTTTGAAGACCTCTTTTCCATCCTCAGTCACGACTATGTAAGCCGCAGGGTTCTTTGGTTCATTGGAGGCTGAGGTTATATTAACCCCCTCCATCATGAACTCAGGTAAAAATGCCTCTAACTTCACTTTCATCTTTGTATCTGAAATAGCAGCCTCTCCACCTATTGGCACTGTAATGGCACTCTTCTGGTTGGTCTGCTTATTCGTGACCTCTATCGTTACATCCTTCCACTTTCCCTTCACTGCATCCGGCACCATCACCACAATCTCTTCCTTCTTGAACGTAATATGGGCATTCGCAGCCGGCATTGATGGAGCAGGCGCCTCCTCTTTCTTCTTGCAGCCAATCCCCAACAGCAATGGAGCCGCAACAGCGATAACTACTAAATACTTGATTCCCTTCATTAGTGAGTTCTCCTTTTTGTTTTATAGAGCTAAATGAACGACAGCCTTAAATATAGTATGTCAGATAAAACAATCACTATTCACTCGTTTTCCAAAATGGCGGAGAGGGGGGGATTCGAACCCCCGGTAAGGTGTTACCCCTACGACGGTTTAGCAAACCGCTGCCTTAAGCCGACTCGGCCACCTCTCCAAGGTGAGCTTCGCTCACACCAATGACTTATAGCTTATGGCTATTGGCCAATGATGAACGAAATGCACTCAATTGCTTTACTAACTTCTCTGCCCTATTCTCTATATCCAAACTCAAATCAAAGCCAACCATGCCATAAGACTCTGCTAAATCAAAACCAGCAACTGTCTCATAAACAGACCTAATCGATATACCTAAAAACCGCGCAAACTCTACATCTGAATTATCAGCTGAACCTTCTGCTATATTCAAAACAATTGAGTTCAAGGCTCGTTGTATTTGATCGGCAAGATTTTTATCAGTTACCTCTGCTCGAACCTGCTCTCTACAAAACTTACAGAACTCTTTTGAATCAACATAGACCCTAAAGCCCTTAAACCTAAAAGACATAAATTATCTTACCTTAATGGCCATAGGTAAATAAATATTTTATTCCTTATAGCTATGAGCTATAAGCCATTCGCCATAAGTGCTTTTGCGGAGCAAAAGCTTGGCGGAGGGAGTAGGATTCGAACCCACGGAACTTTCGTTCAACGGTTTTCAAGACCGCCGCCTTCAACCACTCGGCCATCCCTCCGGGGTTTGCGTAGCAAACACCAATAGCTAATGGCTTAGAGCCAATGGCCATGCGATAAATATTTTATTCCTTATAGCCAACAGTTATCAGCCATCAGCCACCGGTGAACTGAAAGAATTAAGCCCTGCTGATTCTTTCAGTTCCACCCATATAAGGCCTCAAGGCCTCTGGTACAACAACAGTTCCGTCTTCCTGCTGATAGTTTTCCAGAATTGCCACAAGGGTTCTGCCTACTGCAAGACCAGAACCGTTGATCGTATGAACAAGCTCCGGCTTTGACTTTTCCGAGCGTCTGAATCGTATACCTGCCCTTCTGGCCTGAAAATCCTCAAAGTTGCTGCAGGATGATATCTCTCTGTAGACATTCTGGCCCGGCAGCCATACCTCCATATCATACGTCTTTGCGGAAGAAAATCCCATGTCTCCTGTGCAAAGAGTCACAACCCTGTAAGGAAGATTTAATTTCTGCAAAACCTCTTCTGCATCAGCGAGAAGGGCTTCCAACTCCTCATACGACTTCTCAGGGGTTGTAAATTTAACCAGCTCGACCTTGTTAAACTGGTGCTGCCTTATGAGTCCCCTTGTGTCTTTGCCATATGAACCCGCCTCTTTCCTGAAACAAGGGGTATAGGCCGCATATTTCATCGGCAAGGCATCAGCCGGCAGTATCTCATCCCTGTGGATATTTGTTACAGGGACCTCCGCAGTGGGAATTAAAAAATAATCAAGCCCGTCAAGCTTAAAAAGGTCTTCCTCGAACTTTGGGAGCTGGCCGGTCCCGGTCATGCTCTCCCTGTTTACTATAAACGGCGGGAGCACCTCTGTGTATCCATGCTTCCCTGTGTGCAGGTCCAGCATGAAGTTTATAAGGGCCCTCTCAAGCCTTGCCCCCAAACCCTTGTACAGGGTAAACCTTGCGCCGGTTATCTTGGCGCCCCTGTCAAAATCCAGTATATCTAAGGACTCACCTATCTCCCAGTGGGGTCTTGGAGTAAAAGAAAACTCCCGTTGACTGCCCCGCCTCTTAATCTCCACATTGTCCCTATCGCTACTCCCGAGTGGAACAGACTCATGCGGGATATTGGGGATATTATAAAGGACACCTTTTAACTCTTCTTCTATCAATGACAGAGAGTCATCCAGCTTTTTGATGTCGGCAGAAACCACTTTCATCTCAGCCGCTCTGGCATCCAGGATATCCTGGGTAATGCCTTCCTTTTTTAACCTCCCGATCCCCTCAGAAGCAACATTTCTCTTATTCTTTAAGGCCTCAGCTTCGCGAAGGGCGTCTCTCCTTCTGTTGTCAAGATTAGTAAAGGATTCGAGGGACAATCGTTCCTTAACCCCTCTCGTCAGCAACCTTTCCCTGACATTCTCAAGATTTTCACGTAAATACCTGGCATCAAGCATGTCAAAAGTAAAACCTTCGCCCCTTTAATTTGAGCTTATAAATTTAGCATCATTAACATATCTCAGTCAATGTTTTTTTGATGTCCCAAAAAGATTTACCCTTCAATTCGCCCATCCCTTAGCTCTTAAAATAGGGACAGCGACTATTTTTATTGACGTTCATAAAATAAAAATTTATCATTGTCACCATGCCAAGAATATCACGGGTTGTGGCTGTCGGACATCCCCACCATATTACACAGAGAGGGAATTACCGGCAGCCTGTATTTGAGGATGAAGATGACTTTATCCAGTATTTGCACTGGTTGAAGGAATATTGCCTGAAGTATTCGTTGAATATCTGGGCATATTGTCTCATGAACAACCACGTCCATTTTCTGGCAGTGCCAATGAAAGATGATTCTCTCTCAAAGACCTTTAATACCCTTCACGTGAGGTATTCGCAATACTTCAACCAGAAGAGGAAAGCACGAGGGCACTTATGGCAGGGGCGTTTCAGGTAAAATCGGGGACGGGTTCTCATTAAAACAATCCAGTTGCCTAAGAAAATCATTCCCGCTATAATTAGAGGGAAATCATGCTTTCATTTGAATGGGATAAAAACAAGGCGAAGAAGAACCTAAAAATTCATGATGTCTCATTTGATGAGGCAAGCACGGCTTTCAAGGATACTTTGTCATTAACGGTTTACGACCCGTTATATTCAGAAAGTGAAGACAGGTTCATTCTTATTGGCAATTCACACAGTAACAGACTCTTGGTAGTTATTCATACTGAAAGAGGTGACAAAATCAGAATAATAAGCGCCAGACAAGCAATCAAACATGAAAGGAAACAATATGAAGAGAATGCAAAAAGACAAAGACATGCTTGAAGAATACGATTTCAGCAAGGGTGTCCAGGGAAAATATGCAAAGAGATATGCGGAAGGGACAAATGTGATAGTGATTGAGCCCGACGTAGCAAAATATTTTCCCGATCATGACGCTGTAAATCAGGCTTTACGGTCCTTGGCAGAAATCATCAAACGGCAAAGAGAAGTGCCTAACAAGTCACTCAA
>JACQYJ010000195.1 GCA_016208525.1 Deltaproteobacteria bacterium
ATTGCCTTTGATTAGCCGGAGCCTATTGACTATCTCGTTTTTAGTAAAACCAACTACAAAGTTATCACGGGCCGTTGTCACACCCATCGAGAAAACGTCAAAGACATCGGAAACGGAAAGAAAGCTGTCGTACTTATCGCGCCCGGCAAAATCCTTCTTAACGAAGAAGTAGTGAGGCTCATCCGGTCTAAGCTCTGTCCATTCCGTTGAATCTGTATTGTGTCTGGAAAGGAAATCAAATTTTTCATCCATTAACCCGTAAATATCCTGATAGAAGACCTTTCCAAGCCCTTTCTTTTTCTAATCCATAACAAAAATTGCGATGGACACTCCCTGCATTATGTCAAAGACATTCTCATCCCTGCTTCCGTCAGGAGATTTTTCGCCAAGTCTGCTGTTTCCATGAAGGTTCAGGATATAAATCTCGTTGAAAGATTCAAGCAGGCTCTTGCGCATACCCCGGTGTATCAGGCCTGACAGGTAAGAGTTGTTGGTTATCATCCCAATAACTCCCTCCCCGGCCTTGTCTATTTTCCAGTGGGCAAAGCGGATGAATTTTATGTAGTTATCGGACAACGGTTGAATATTTCCTTCGGAACTGACAGCCTCTTTGTAATCATCAAGTATCCCCTTGATATAGGTGTTTAATCTCCTTCTTCCGCCTCTCTTATCTATGCGTTCTTCTTTTATATAATAGCCGTCTATGAACTTAGACTTGTTTGCAGAGCTTACTGAATACGGCGGATTGCCAAGTATTACAAGGATTGGCTGTTCTTTTTTGACTTTTCCGGCCAGATGGGACTCGTCGGAGAGAGAAGACAAGCCGGGAACCGCCGATTCGTCTAATTCCTCCATATCAAGAGTGTTTGTCAGATAGAACTTGCAGCGGTCGTTGTCGGACATGCGATAACCGAGTTCTTCAAGAAGGAAAGACATCTTGATATGTCCGATGGCATACGGGGCCATCATCAATTCAAAGGCATAGAAGTTCTTCAGTATATGGTCTTTTATGAAATGCTCTTTTCCCCTTTCGCCGAATTTGTCTACAGACTCCTTCACTGCAAGAGTCGCCGCTTCCGCAAGAAAGGTAAGCGTTCCTGCCGCCGGATCAAGAACAGTGACCGAATCGGTAGCAAGCCCGTCCGGCCTGTTAAACTTTTCTTTAAGTATCTGATGCAATGAACGGACTATGTAAGAAACCACAGGCTCAGGCGTGTAATAAACCCCTCGCTTTTCCCTTGCCCTGGGGTCGTATTCGGTAAGAAAGGTCTCGTAGAAGTGGACTATGGGGTCTTTTCCCTTCCCTTCGTGGAAGTACCTGTGCAGTATCTTCTTGACGTCCGTAACGGCAAGCACCTCTGCAATATCGTCAATTATCCATTCCATCTGCCTGGGAAGGTCTCCGAGCGATATAAATTTGAATACATCTCTTAAAATTCCTATGGTATGGGGTATGTTGTCATAAGCAAGTTTTCTGTTAAATTCGCCTTCCGCGCGGGTACGCGCAGCAAAAAGACCGTATGTCAAAGTCTGAGAATAAAGGTCTGCGAACTCCTCCTTACTAAGTCCGGCAATGAGGTGCTTATGAAAAGCGTCATAGAAGCCTTGAAGGGGCGATATCTGCGGTCGTTCGATTTGATCTGATTCCTGTGCCGCAACATTCATTTCTTCGTTAACTACATCTTTTAGGAATCTGGTCCTCTTTGCCAATTCTACAGCAAGGGACTTGGCGTTGTAAGTCTTAGGCAGTGAGAAGGAAAAGAATTTTTCCAGCAGTTTCAATAACTGTTCTTCATTTTCAACAGGTTGTATGGCTTTAACTTTTTGAAATAGGAGAGGTCGGCCAATCTGAACCCTTTCGATAAACTCGCCGTCCCGATAAAGCCGGAACTCAAAGAAGTTGGTAAGGAGCAGATTCGGGAAGGTGTGGCGATAGCGCTTTAATTGCTCCGAACCTTCGACATTGTCAAGGAACTCTACCTTTGGGTCTTTGGCCTCTATATAACCGACAATATGTTGCTTTCCATCCCAAACCCTGAAATCCGGGTTCCCGGCCTCAGTATTCTTAGGAAGCGTGGTTATATGCACATTCTTTTTGCCTTGGTTCCGGGCGTATTCTGTTAAAAGCCCTTCCAGAGGAGAGTAAAAAGTTTCCTCCCTCGCATCACCGCGGCTTGCTGTTTCATATAGTCTTGCGATGTAAGATTTAAGCACTTGATTTTCCTTAATCCAGCGTCATTAGATGGAAATCTATACAAGCAGATAATATCTTTAAAGAATCTTGAGGTCAAGGATTTTGAGGATGCTACAGATAAACGGTCATGCTCTATCTGACAAGAGGCTTAAGGTGTGCGTCCTTCGACAAGCTCAGGACCCGCTGCCATGTTGTCTGCAGGCGTGTCAAATGTTTTCCAGTTACAGCCGGTCAGCAAAAAACAAAAAAAAGGGCTTGGAAATTTCTCTCCAAACCCTTGATAATAGTGGAGCCAGCACGCAGAATCGAACTGCGGGCCTACTGATTACGAATCAGTTGCTCTACCAACTGAGCTATGCTGGCAAGATATTATTGAGTATGCAGATTATAACATTTTTAGATACCTGTCAATTCGATAAATCAGAAAACCTGAAAGAAGAGGGATGCCTTGACAAATTGACAGGAGATGCGATAATGGCGGTCAAATGACTGTTGCCGACAATGTAAGGGACGTGGCCGGAAGGATTTCTAGGGCTGCAGTCAGGGCAGGACGAAGAGTTGAGGATATTAAACTTGTAGCTATTACCAAGACAGTTGATATTGATATGATCCGTGAAGCGGCTGCGGCAGGGGTCAGGGTTTTTGGCGAAAACTATCTGCAGGAGGCCAGGGGAAAAATTCAGGCGATTGGCCACGGCGTTGAATGGCACATGACTGGGCGCCTCCAGAGGAACAAGGCCAGGGACGCCGTTAATCTCTTTGACATGGTCCAGACCGTAGATTCCCTTGCGCTTGCACAGGAGCTGGACAAAAGGGCCGGGAGTGCAGGCAAGGTGATATCAGGGTTGATTGAGGTAAACATCGGAGAGGAAGACAGCAAAAGCGGGATAAAGAGCGGCGAGCTGCTTCCGTTTCTGAACTCCATAAAAGACCTGAACAACCTTTCAATACGTGGTCTTATGACCCTGCCTCCGTACTCCGTCAACCCGGAAGAGGTAAGGCCATACTTTAAGGCCCTAAGAGGGATGAGGGACACGGCCAATTCTAATGGTTTCTCTCTGAGTGAGCTTTCCATGGGGATGTCACACGACTTTGAGGTGGCGGTAGAAGAAGGAGCCACCATGGTAAGGATAGGGACTGCGATATTCGGGGAAAGGAGATAGGTAGATGTTAAAAAACAAGGTAATAGGTTTCATAGGCGCCGGGAATATGGCCGAGGCCCTTATAAACGGGCTTATATCCTCTCATACATTACTTCCAGGCTCCATAATGGTAAGCGACAGGAATATTGAAAGGCTTGCTGTTATTGCAGAGGGTTATAAAATCAAGGCAGTCAACAGTAACACTGAGGTGGTGTCCGGTTCCGATATCGTTATTATGGCTGTCAAGCCCCAGGATATTTCCTCTGTGCTGGCAGAGGCAAGGGAAGAAATAAAAGATAAGCTCCTCATCTCTATTGCAGCAGGGATTAAGACCTCGACCATTATGGAGACATTATTAAGACCTGTCAGGATTATAAGGGCCATGCCTAATACCCCGGCGCTCGTCTTGTCAGGGGCGACCGCTCTTTTTATTGCGGATGGATGCGCAAAGGATGACGAGAAACTCGCTCTTAAGATATTTGATGCAGTAGGAAAGACGGTTGTATTGAAGGATGAGGCCCTGATGGATGCGGTAACCGGACTTTCGGGAAGCGGGCCCGCATACGTATTTGTTATCCTGGAGGCCTTGGCGGACGCAGGTGTGCGGATGGGGCTCCCGAGGGAAACTGCATCTCTCCTTGCAAACCAGACGGTGTTCGGGGCGGCAAAGATGGTTATGGAGGTCAAGAGACATCCGGCTGAACTCAAGGATATGGTTGCATCTCCAGGCGGGACGACAATAGCCGGGCTTAAGAAGCTGGAGGATGGAAAGATACGGGCATCTCTTATGGATGCAGTGGAGGCAGCAACCTTGAGATCAAGGGAGCTGTCAAGAACGTAAGATGTAAGACGTGAAACGTAAACTCATTAGAAGTAAACTCATCACGTCTCACTTCTCACGTCTTACCGCTTTTAAAAGGAGGACCAATGTTCGTAGCCGGTAATTTCTTATACGCCTTTGCCAATATACTGGATATGGCCCTTAAAATATATCTGTGGATCATATTTGCAAGGGCCATCCTGTCATGGGTTAATCCAGACCCATACAACCCTATTGTCCAGTTTTTATACAAGGTAACAGAGCCCGTCCTGTATCCCATAAGAAGGATGATGCCTTACGGCGCTGGGATAGACTTTTCCCCCCTGATTGTTATTCTCGCAATCTATTTTATGAGAGGCTTTGTTGTGAAGACCCTCTTTGACATTGCATTTAGATTAAGATAAAAAAGATGGAGGCTGTGTGTGATTAAATCGGCAGAAATAAGGGATAAGAGGTTCAAGACATCGCTCATAGGATACTCTTTTAAAGAGGTGGATTCCTTTGTCTCTGCAGTTGCGGAGGAGGTCGAGAGGTTGACAACTGAGGGACGCAATCTGAGCGAAGAAGTCAGAGGACTGACTGCTGACCTTGAGTTATATAAGCGGAGAGAGGAGTCCATTATAAAGACGATGATGGCATCCCAGAAGGTCTGTGATGACATGAAGAGGAATGCCGAAAAGGAGTCTCAGATTATTCTGTCAGAGGCTGCGTTAAATGCAGAGAAGATGATTGCCGCGGCCCGGGAGAAGTTAACAGGGATAGAAGGAGAAATAGCTGAGATGCGCAGACAGAAAATTAGATTCGGAGAGGCCCTGAGATCTCTCTTGACAACGCACTTCAAGCTGATGGATATTTCTAAAGATGAACCGGTGAAAGGGTGAATGGGGTGGCTGACTGAAAAGGGCGGTTGTATATTTATAAATATTCATCTCCAACCGAGGGCCTCAAAGAATGAGATTGCCGGCATACATGGTGAGTCTCTCAAGGTCAGGCTTACCTCCCCCCCGGTAGATGGGGCGGCAAATTCACACGCAATAGAGTTCTTAGCAAAAAAGCTTGGGGTCCAGAAGTCAAAAATAACGATTGTGTCAGGCGAAAAGTCAAGGCATAAGACCTTGAGGGTTGAAGGAATAACAAAAGAAGGAGCAGCTGACATCCTCGGCATATCCCCTTGACATCATACGATGGAGGTGTTTTAATACTTTTGTCTTTACTGACCACTAACCACCGTCTTTGTGGGGCTGTA
>JACQYJ010000214.1 GCA_016208525.1 Deltaproteobacteria bacterium
TATTCCCTAAGCGCTTCATCAGCCAGCTTCCTGTCCGTAATGTCTTGAACGGTTCCAACGGAACGGAGCGGTTTGCCGTCTTTATCATAAAAAGTTTCGCACTTCTCATGGACATATTTAATCCTGCCGTCCGGGAATAAGAGGCGATGATCTATGGCATAAGGGGTCTTTGTCTTCACCGAATTGGTGTAGGCAAAATCAACATTAGCCCTGTCTTCCGGGTGAACCGTATCCAGAAAAGCCTCGTAGGAAGCGCCGAACTTTTTCGGGTCTATCTCAAAGATCAGGTAGATTTCATCAGACCAGTCGAGGATATTTTTGACAAGGTCCAATTCCCAACTTCCGATATGGGCTATCCTCTGCGCCTCGGCAAGACGGCCCTGCGCCGCCTCTTGCTCCGCAATGCTTTGTCCGAGCCTTTGATGGCCGAATCCCAGTCCTGCCAGCCCGATAATCCATATCAATATGGCCCTCGCCGTCTCTGCGATAACCTCCCGCTTCTCCCTTGCAAGATAACCGTCAAGCGGGATGGAGATGCTCAGGCCGCCGCGGATTTGACCCTCCTTGTATCCCTGAACGGCGTGGCACTTGAGACAAGGCTTTTCAACCAGAAGGGGACGCATCAGCCTTATATAAGGACGGCCTTCCCGTTCGGTAAACTCTAATTTCTCGACTGCCCCTCGCTCAAACACCTCCAGAGCGTCGCGTTCCCACTCATCAGGCGCATTCAGAGGACGGATCGGCTTGAGGCTCGTAAGATGTCCTATGACACCGAGGTCATCCTGATACCATTCAAATAACTGACGAGTCATGTATGCGGGATTCACAAGGGTAAGCCTTTTGCCTGAAGGGGCGGTCAGGTCGCGTTCTGGCACGGAGAGGTAGGGGTTGGGAGGGGTGCGCTCATCCGCGGGGACATAGACGCCGCCATGATAAGCAGCCCATCGGCGCACCACCAGCATCCAGTTGAAATCTACGAATGCCTCGTTCCGCGCAAGCTCTCTGACCGTGCTCCTGATATGGATGATATTCCACGAAGCAAGGATGAGAATGAATATTGTCCATCCCCCTGCCAGAATCCACGCATATAGTGCGAGCCTTTCACGAGGCCCGGTATAATGTCTTTTACCGATCATCATCTTCTCTCATAAGTTATTTCCCCTGCCAATAAAGTATACCTAAGTATTATTTAACCGCAAGGCAATATATCATCCCGTTTAAGCTTGACTTATGCCGCAAAGTCGTGAAAAATCTCCTTCAATGCCTGCAATAACTCTTCAAAATAATTTTAAGGAGCTTCAGGAAAAACTCTCCTATGACTTCAAGGATCAACAGATCCTGGCTCAGGCCCTGACTCATAAGTCGTATGCAAATGAAAAGAAGGGTATTATCAAGGACAATGAAAGGCTTGAGTTCCTTGGCGATGCAGTACTTGATCTCTCTATCAGTCATCTTATCATGGAAGGATTTCCCGACTTGTCAGAAGGAGATATGTCCAAGCTGCGTGCATCCGTGGTAAATGAAAATTACCTCGCTGTGATGGCTGAAGAGTTTGAGCTTAACCAATACCTCCTGCTCGGCCACGGGGAAGAGCTAAGCGGGGGAAGGAATAAGCCTTCAATCCTTGCTGATTCCTTTGAGGCCGTCATTGCTGCAATATACCTTGACGGAGGATTTGATGCCGCATTTAAGACTGTATCCAGGCATTTCTCAAGACTCCTGTCAAAGACAGACCTCTATACTGACTACAAGACAAGGTTGCAGGAGTTCACACAGGAAAGATTAAAGTGCATGCCGGTCTACAGACTGAAAGGCGCATCAGGCCCGTACCACGCCAGGATATTTGAGGTAGAGCTTGAAATAGACGGCAAACTCTATGGAACAGGGAAAGGAAAGACCAAGAAAGAAGCGGAACAGAAAGCTGCAAAAGAGGCGCTGGAAAAGCTTGTGAGACGTAAGACATAACTCCCCCTCGCTCCCCCTCTTTATTAAAGAGGGGGTTGGGGGGAGTTAAAAAAGGAGACCATCATAGAATATCCATTCAAATCAGGTTTCATTGCTATCATAGGAAGGCCCAATGTCGGGAAGTCTACCCTCATGAACGCAATACTGGGGGAGAAGGTGTCAATCATCTCCAACAGGCCTCAGACAACAAGGAACAAGATACTTGGGGTCAGAAACGTCGAGGGGGGCCAGCTTATATTCCTTGATACACCTGGAATCCACAAGGGGAAGCGCCTTATGGACAGGCTCATGGTCAAAGAGGCCATGTCATGCATAGAAGGGACCGACCTGATACTTGCAGTGGTTGACGCAGAAAGGGCGCTGACAGAAGAAGATGAGCTGGCGCTCGAATCTCTGAAGACCGCAAAACCGCCGGTATTCCTTATAATAAACAAGGTTGACCTGATCAGGAAAGACCTTCTGCTCCCTCAGATCTCCAGATACACATCTTCATACGGCTTTAAGGAGGTCATCCCATTATCGGCAGCAAAGGGAGAGGGGATTGAAGAGCTGGTAAGGTTGATGAAAGATATTCTCCCGGAAGGGCCCCGGTATTTCCCTGAGGAGACACTAACAGACAGGCCTGAAAGGTTTATAATAACCGAGATAATAAGGGAAAAGGCTATCAACATGACCAGGGAGGAGATCCCTTACTCCATTGCCGTAATGGTGGACGAGTTTAAGGAAAAGGAGAAGCTTGTTTCCATCAGCGCGACCATATATGTTGAAAGAGACTCGCAAAAAGGTATAATTATCGGCAGGGGCGGAAAGATGCTGAAGACCATAGGGACTGAGGCCAGGAAGGACATGGAAAAACTCCTTGCCTGCAAGGTCTTTCTGGAGCTGTGGGTGAAGGTGCACAAGGACTGGAGAAAGGACCCGGTCTTCCTCAGGGACCTGGGAATAGAATAAACCAGTGGTCGGATTTGCAACCACCCCTTTGATTCCCCTCCTTAGCTAAGGAGGGGAGCACGAAGTGCGGGGTGGTTGGGACTGTCCACGGCTTAATGGAGGGAACCATGAACATAACAATTCTTATAACCGTCGCTGCTTTTTTGACCTTGTACACGCCTGCCTTTGCAGAGGAGGCCCTTTCAGGCGCCGGAACCATAACCTATGTAAAGGGGACAGCCCAGAAGAAGGGGACAAAAGGCGATGACTGGCAAGGGGCCAAAGAAAACACGACCCTTGCTTCCGGCGACAAGGTGAAGACCCTGGAGAAGACCAGGGCGGAGATAAGGCTTGAGGCTGGAAAGGTCATCAGGCTTGACGAAAACACCACCGTTGACCTTGTCAAGCTGGTTGAAGAGTCTCAGAACAAGGTAGAGACGGACATAAAGATAGAGCAGGGAAACCTCTGGGCAAAGGTGGGAAAGCTCGGTGAAAATACGGAGCTGAAGGTTGAATCCCCTATAGCAGGGGCCTCTATCAGGGGGACCACCTTCAGGGTGGAGGTGGCTATAGACAAATCAACACAGTTAAATGTGTATGAAGGAGTTGTCGAGATATACAACCCGATGCAGAAGGCCGGGGGACCGATAACAAAGATCGAGGCACCGAGAGAGGTGAAAAAGCCGGGATATATTGAAGGACCCAGGGAGGTCTCACAGGACGAATGGAGTTATATTGTAAAGGACATGCAGAGGTTCACCATAACTCCCTCCGGTCTGAAAAAGGTGGAGGAGTTCAAGAAGGACGATATTGAAGATCAGAGCGACTGGGTAAGGTGGAATATGGAAATGGACAAAAAGATGGATAAGAAGGGCAACATGCCTTAGTTTTTTATTTACAACCCCCCTTTCACCTGATATTATTGCGCTTTTATCGGGAATTGGGGGTTCTCAGCTTAATGTCAAAATCAGTTTTTTTTCTTGCCGCAATATTCTCTCTCTATATATTTACATATACAGCGCGGGCTGAAGATACAATTGCAAAAATAGCGGTCAAAGGGAACCTGGCCATAGAGGCTGATGCCATAAAGGCAGTCATAAAGATCAGCGAAGGGAGGCCGCTGGTCGCTGAGGATGTGCGGGATGCCATAAAGGCCATATTCGAGATGGGCTATTTTACCGATGTGCAGGCAGAGACAAGCGATGCTGAAGGGGGATCGGCGCTGACATTTATTGTATCCGAAAGGCCGCAGATAAGGGAGATTGAGTTCAACGGCAACAAGGAGATTGAAAAGGACAAGCTCAAAGAGCTTCTGACATTCAAGGCCAATACTATTCTGGATTTAAACAAAATAAGGGAAAGCATTTCAAAGATAAAGACAGAATACGAAAACAGCGGTTACTACGTGGCAGATGTACAGTACAGGACCGAAACCGTTGGAGAAAACCAGATAAAGCTCGTCTTCGAGATTAATGAAAACGAAAAGGTCCTTGTAAAAAGGATAATCCTCCTTGGGAATAAGGAATACAGCGACGATGCGCTGAAGAAAATTATACAGACAAAGGAAGGAAGCTGGTCTTCATGGATCAGCTCGAAGGGGACTTTCAGGGAGAATACGCTGCGTGGAGATGTGGAGATACTCTCCTCCCATTATCTGAATAACGGGTATATACATGCGAGGGTCGAAGAACCACAGGTCTTCCTCACGCCTGACAAGAGGTGGATATATATAACCATCCGCATCGAAGAGGGGAAGAAGTTCTGGCTGGGAAAGGTAGATTTTAAGGGCGACATCCTCGATTCGGTTGACGACCTTTCTAAAAATGTAAAGCTCAGGGAAGGTGATGTATTCAGCAGGGACAGGCTGAGGCAGGACATTGTCGCACTCACTGACATGTATGGCGACAAGGGGTATGCCTTTGCCAATATAGTCCCTCTTACTACCGTCGACCATGAAAAGCGGATAGTAAACATTACATTCGACATAAGTAAAGGGGAGCTGGTATACTTTGAGCGGATACTTATCACCGGGAACGTAAAGACCAGAGACAAGGTCATAAGAAGGGAGCTCAAGGTAGCTGAGGGGGAACTATACCACGGCACACGCCTGAAAAAGAGCCGGCAGAAAGTCAATAACCTCGGCTTCTTTGATGAAGTCAACATGTCCACGGAAAGGGGGAGCTCAACCAACAAGCTTAATCTGGTCATTGACATAAAGGAACGGCCCACAGGCACGCTCAGCGCAGGCGCAGGTTACAGCTCTATAGACAACTTCATGATGATGGGGTCGGTCTCTCAGGGGAACCTCTTCGGAAGAGGGCAAAAGTTGCAGCTGTCGGCTGAATATGGTGATAAAAGGAAGACCTATAATCTGGGATTCACGGAACCAAGGCTTTTGGATACGGAAATATCAGCCGGCTTCGATCTATACAACCTGGAAAAGAAATACACGGACTTTGCAAAGAAGAGTAATGGTGGAGATATAAGGCTTGGTTTCCCGTTGGGGTTTGAAGAAACAAGGGGATACCTTACATACCGTTACGAGGAAAGCGAGATATTTGACATCAAGTATGATACTGCGGGAGCATATATAAAGGAGCAGGCCGGGAAGAATACGACCAGCAGCATAACCGCCAGCATAGTCAGGGACACAAGGGACAGTTATCTGGCCCCCATGAGCGGCTCAAACAATAGCGTCTCTACCGAGTATGCTGGCGGTTTCCTCGGCGGGACCAGATCATTTGTCAAGCATCTCGGAAATTCATCATGGTTTTACCCTGTCTTCCGGGATACCTCCGTAATGCTCCACGGCGCTATAGGGTACGCGGAGGGAACAGAGGGGAAAGAGGTTCCGATAGACGAAAGGTTTTTTGTCGGGGGGATGAATACAGTAAGAGGTTTTGACCCGAGATCATTAGGCCCGAAAGATGAAAGCGGGATAGTTATCGGCGGTATCAAGGAACTTATATTCAACGTAGAGTACCTCTTCCCCCTGGCTAAAGAGGCCGGGCTCAGAGGGGTCGTATTTTATGACGCGGGTAACGCCTTTGGTGAGAATGAGGATTATGATATTGAGAACCTTCGGACAAGCGCAGGGTATGGAATCAGGTGGTATTCCCCCATTGGCCCTCTAAGGCTTGAATGGGGATATAATCTGAATCCAAGAGATGGAGAAAAGTTGAGCAGGTGGGAGTTCAGCATAGGGACGTTCTTTTAAAATCCCCTCACTCTTCGCTTCTTACTCTTCACGACTTATAGGGAGGGCTTAAAGGTACAACGTTAAAATAGGTATTTATATACCAAACTCCCCTCACTGCCCCAGTGGGTCATCCCGAACTCCATATCCTTCCTGCCGTTGAAAAACAACATATTAAAGCCTATGGATGAATTTTCATCAATCTTATAATCCAGAGAAGGATTTGTGAGATAGCTTCCATCGTCGGCATTTATCAATACGACCAGTGCGGCATCGGTTCTACTGAACAGGGCAGGGTCGCTTATCCTTGTAAAGATATAGTTCCTCCTCATCTGTCTGAATGTCATTATCCTGTTTGCCTGCAACAGGTTTAATCTCATAAGGTCTGCGAGATATCCGCCTTTATAATTATCATAACTGTATTTTATAAACCCGGTAAGTTCATCCCATTCACTGCCATCATACCCCTGACCGTTGTAAATATACTCGCCTATAATATTTATGCCGTTTTTGAATGTATAATGCCCTCCAAGGACAATCTCCGGGTAGCTCTTATTCCTGTCGGAGTCCTCTCTAATCTCGTATATATTGGGGTTGCCTGCATTCATCAGTAGAACGGTCGTTCTTCTGACTCCCCACCTTATAGCAGACTCGGTATAAACAACAAGGCCCTCACCGATGGAAGTTGATACATTGATGCCTGCACCGGGGATATCGCCGTTATGGGAAACTTAAGGGGTCAGACTTTGTTAATTTGATATTTGCGGAAACAATTTATAAAAGCCTGACCCCGTTGCCGTAGCCGAGGCAATTGCGAAACTATTTGAAACGCAGTTTTGTCATTTCGACCAGCGGGAGTTAAGGGAAACTTAAGGGAAAAGAGGGACAGCGGCTATTAAATAGACAATAAAATAGGACAAATAACGGTCGCTGTCCCAATACTGTTCGGCATACCTTATGCTTACCTTCCACGATGCGTAACTTATTAAAATAATTGAATAAAAAAATTCTAGACTTTTCCAACCCCTTGTGCAATAATCATTTTCGTGAAAGAGAGTAAGCATAAAGGAAGAAAGAAAAAACCTCCGATCGAGGAGAAGGACCTTAA
>JACQYJ010000193.1 GCA_016208525.1 Deltaproteobacteria bacterium
AGGGGGTTTTTTATCTCATGGGCGATCCTCCGTGCAACCTCCCTCCATGCGGCCATCCTCTGGGCCTTCATCAAGTTCGTGAGGTCGTCGAATACTATCACCATACCAAGGTAATTCCCTTCGTCGTCCTTAAGGGTGGTAAGGCTGATCATGATAGTTAAGGTCTTCCCCCTCATCTTCAATTGGATCTCTTTCTGAAGGGTGTCATCGTGGGAGTCGTTCAGTTCCCTTATAAGGCCCTTTATCAATTCCAAATGCTCATGGGAAAGGAGTTCCTTATAGTTATTCCCGATGAAACCGGAAGGGTCTATCTCCAATAGTTTTGCAGCGGAGCTGTTGATCGTGGTAATCCGACCGGCCTTATCCAGTGATACAACCCCTGCTGCAACGCTTCCCAGTATTATCTCTATGTACCGTCTCCTCTTTTCGAGGTCCTTGTTGGCCTCCTCAATCTGAGACTTTCCAGCCTTTAGGTCAGCCGTCATGCTGTTGAAGGAATCTACCAGTATTCCAAGCTCCGTGTCTGCCGTTGGGTTAATATGCACGTCCAGATCGCCTAAAGCCACCTTGCGAGTCCCTTCCGCAAGTTCCTGGATCGGCACTGTTATCCCTTTTGCAAGGTTAAAGCTGAACCAGGTGGCGGAGAATATAATGAGGAGGGCAACCATAGCAAACAGCAAGAAGTAAGTGAGTTTTATCGGCGTCCTGAATATCTGATACTGTTTGAACTCCTCAAAAGAGTTGGAGATTTCCCTCATCCTTTTTACAAGTCCCTTTGGGATGTAACGGTCAACTACAACAATTCCAATGACCCTGGAGTCAGACCCATGGATCGGAGAAAAGCCCCGTATTGCCTCGCCCTTTGAAAGGGTTTCGATAAAGTAATAATCCTCTTTGAGGGCTTTCCGTAGAGCATCTTTAGCCGGTCTTACAAGGCTCCCTTCGGGGATGATATTGGAGATGGAGGAAGCGATCTCCTTCCCTGAAGGGGAGAAGTACCAGATAGCATCAACATTGTACTCCAGGCGCTTCTGAGCCGATGTTTTCCTGGCGTCATCAGGGAGTCCATTCACTGCGATGGTTTTTGCAAAGTGGAGCGCGTTTTCAGATGACGACTGGTAGTAACTCTGGGCCACGTTAAGGGACTCCTCCAGCGACTTCTCTATTTGAAGGCTGAACCATTTGTTCATTGTGGATGAAACGCTTCCCCACGCCAATATGAAAAGTATTACAGTGGGGACGAAAGAGAAGGCTACGAAGGCTGTGACAAGCTTTATCTTCAGCCTTGCGCCGAGCACCCCCATCCGCCTCTCAAGGGCAAGTTTCGCCACATTCCGTAAAACCAGGAAAATTAGAAGCAGGAGAAATAAGATATTAATGTTAAGAAATCCTATAAGCAGTGTTGAGGAAACGGAAAACTTCCAGTTTGTCTTAAGGAAGAAGTAGTACCCTTCTATCCCTATGAAGAGCAAAAAGATCAGTGACAGGAAAATGACAATCTTTTTTCGACTGCGATCTTTAGTTGTCAGTAAGGTGTTATCGTTCATCAGTATGTAAACTCCAAAGTTTCCCATGCCGTCTCAAAGTCCCAATAGGAGACAAAGAAAAAGAGATAGTTCAGGGGCGGCGGGAGTTTTATGGTATCCAGTTCTGCCTTCACCTGTAAAAAATAAGGTCTGTCCTTCGCCAGTCGGTCGAGTGTAATTAGAGAAAAGGAGTCAGCTCTGGCCATGACATCCTTAGCTGCCCTGAAGTCCTGCAGCAGAACAGGCTCCTTCTTTTCGCTCATGGATACGGTATAATCTTTTCTAAGGGTGTCATATTTTATGGTATGAGATATCTCTTTAGAGGCTATCCTGGGGCCGAGGGAATCTTCCGACTTATTATAAAGCAAAATCCTGTATATGAAGGTGGTAGGGATGCCGCTTTGGACGGCTTCTTCTATCTTTGGCGTGAAGCAGCCGTCCACACGGAAGTGTACAAGGAGTTCTTTTTTATTATTAGTTATAAGGGTGTTCTTTATCCTGGCCTGTTCTGAAAGGGCAGAAACAGGTAAGATGATCAGAAATACCGCTACGATGATTAGCGCTGTCAGCCTTTGCATAGCGCTGAATAGAATAGCCAATTTTGTGAGGGAAGGCAAGGATAATCAGGGGGATAAAAAGGCCCAATTCTATTGACAATCCCGCCCGGTTCTAATATCTTGGAGCCGATGGAGAGGTTCAGCTTAAGCAGGATATTCTTTCACAGGTTTGTCAGGAACAGGCTCGCTATGTCAGGGAGCGTTGTCGTCCTTGCTCTGTTCGTTGTATCAATGGCAGCGCCGATTCTCGCCCCATACGATCCTTCAGATATAGATGTAAAGCAGATCCTTATGGGGCCAACCCGCTCCCATTTATTAGGCACAGACCAGCTCGGAAGGGACGTCCTCTCAAGGATGATATGGGGCTCAAGGATATCCCTCAAGGTCGGTTTTGTCGCAGTAGGGATCGCAACTGTCATAGGGATACTCTTCGGCGCTGTTTCCGGTTATTACGGCGGATGGATTGATGGAATAATGATGAGGTTTGTGGACATAATGCTCTGCTTCCCCTCCTTCTTCCTGATCCTTGCAGTCATAGCATTTCTCGAACCATCCATATGGAACATCATGGTTGTTATAGGGCTGACGGGCTGGATGGGGATTGCCAGGCTCGTGCGAGCGGAATTTCTGAGCCTGAGAGAGAGGGAGTTCGTTATCTCTGCCAGGGCATTGGGCGCATCGGATGCCAGGATAATTTTCCGGCACATCCTTCCTAACTCAATGGCCCCAATCCTTGTATCGGCAACCCTCGGCGTTGCCGGGGCGATACTAACCGAATCGGCCCTTAGCTTCTTAGGTATTGGCGTCCAGCCGCCCACCCCAAGCTGGGGAAACATCCTGACAGCAGGAAAGGACAACATAGAGATAGCATGGTGGCTCTCATTATATCCGGGACTTGCGATACTTACAACGGTACTTGGCTATAACCTCTTGGGCGAAGGGATCAGGGATTCGTTAGATCCGAGGCTTAAAATATAGGTGAAAGGTAAAAGGTACAAGGCAAAAGGAAAAAGATACAAGGCAAAAGGAAAAACCTTTGACCTTTAACCTTTAGCCTTTAACCTGAGACCATATATGGCGACCCACATAATCATAGACGGCTACAACTTGATAAGGCAGTCTTCGACCCTCGCAGGGATAGATGCCAGAAATATGCAAAAAGGGCGTGAGACCCTTATAAACCGTCTTGCATCATATAAGGGGGTCAAGGGGTACGCAATTACTGTGGTCTTTGACGGCTGGAAGTCTGATAACATCTCAGAGGGAAGGGAAAAGGTAAAGGGGATCAACGTTATCTACTCAAAGTCCGGCGAGACGGCAGACGAGGTCATAAAGAGGATGGCATCAAATCTCAGGGAAGGCGGGATAGTCATAACTGCCGACAATGACATTGCAGGCTTCGCGAGGAGGCAGGGGGCAGCGATAGTAGAGCCGCAGGTATTTGAGGAGAGAATGCAGATGGCGGCAATCTCGGAAATGAAAGGCGGGGAAGAGGATTACGTCTATCCGGTGAAGGGGAAGAAAGGGCCGTCAAAAAGGGCCTCGAAGGCCGACAGGAAGTCAATGCAGAAGCTGAAGAAACTTTAATCCTTTCTCCCTCAGTTTGCAGCATATAACAACGGGGTCAGGCTTTGATAATTTGGTTCCCAAAATATCAAATTAACAAAGTCTGACCCC
>JACQYJ010000194.1 GCA_016208525.1 Deltaproteobacteria bacterium
AGCATTGTCATTTCCCTCGTCCTCTCCCTGCCGTCCTTCGCAATAAGCTTCATCACCACACGGGCCTTCATGTCGTCGCCCGCATAAAGGAAAGCGGCCTGCGACCTCTTTATCGCCTCCTCCGCTGTCTCAGCCGATGCTGCGTGCGGAAAGACAAGGCAATTAATGCAAAGCAGATAAAATAGGCTCTTCTCCAATTTCCTACAGTAGCTATTCATGATAGAGCCTGACGTATTTTGAGCATAAAGTATTCCGTATCCCTGAAACCTCGTGCCCGTTTTCTTATAAGACCTATGGTCACGTTATTTGCTTCCAGCTTTGCAGTGCTTATTGGATACAGGCAGTAATGCCATAATCCAGGCCTATGGGCCTCCAGTGAATCTGCAAACTTTGCGAGGTGGCTGATGCCGCTTTCCCTTGCAAGGCTGCACCATTGGTCTATGGCCTTGTTGAATGATGGGACTGTGTAGTTGCCCCATAATGCTTGTAGCTGCTCTTTAAGGGCATAAACCGTATTGATGGTCTTATTGGCCGAAAGCAGCTCTTCCAGCTTCGGCTTTTGCTCTTCTTTCAGGTTCTCCTGGTTACTGAGGAGGAGGTATTTAGTGCCCTTAAGCAAGGCCTTGTCTTCTAAAGACGCTTTTTTAAACTCCTGGTTGCGGACTTTGTCTATAACCTTGCTGTAATTAGCTATTACGTGAAACTTGTCATACACAACGAAAGCATCAGGACAATAGTCCCTTATGGCTGCCCCTACTTTTTACTGTAGGAAATTGGAGAAGAGCCTTAAAAAGACTTTTTAATCTTTACCAAGTTCCCTAAGCATCCGTAAAATCGGGTTGATCTGCTTTACCTATTGTGATAAAGTAAAGCAACAAAGGAGGTAATAATGCAAGTTGTGCGTCTAAGTTCGAAAAATCAGATTGTGCTTCCCAGGGAGGCAAGAGCGGCAATGCATATCAAGGGAGGGGATGAGCTTCTGGTTGTTGTAAAGGACGATTTGACGGTAATAATGCCAAAGCCCAAAAATTACCGTCAAGCCCTTTCGGGAGTAGGAAAGGGCTTGTATGAGAAGGACTATCTCAAAAAGGAGCGGAAATCCTGGTGATTCCGCAGAAGCTAAAAAGGTTCCTCCAAACTCATGAGATCATTTCCCTGGACACCAGCATCTTCATTTACTTTGTTGAAGAGCATCCGGTTTATTATTCGGTTTGTGATGAGGTGTTTAGAGAGATGGAAAGCGGTCATATAAAGGCATCTACCTCAACTCTTTCGCTTTTAGAAATCCTTGTGAAACCTTATAAGCTGGACAATGACGACCTTATATTGAAGTTTTATTCATTATTTACGACCTATCCAAATCTGTCGTGGGTGGGGTTATCAATAGATATTGCTGACAGGGCAGCAAGGATTCGCGGAAAGTATAACTTGAAAACCCCTGATTCAATTCAAATTGCCTCTGCAATCTCAGCAGGCTCTACAGGGATCATCTGTAACGACAAGGAGTTCAAAAAGATTGAAGAGATAGAATGCCTTGTCCTTGATGATCTAATACAGTCGAAATAATGTCACGCAAGCTTAAAGAAAAAGCAGTTCATCGCCTCTCCTCTGAAAAAGGGACGGTCATAAAGCGCTGGGGCCGGAAGGTTACGGTTGCCCTGGTCTATCCCAACACCTATTATGTCGGGATGTCTAACCTTGGGTATCAGCAGGTCTACTACTTGCTGAATCAGAGAGAGGACACTCTGTGCGAGAGGGTGTTCCTGCCTGACAGGGAGGATATGGATGAATACCAGAGGACCGGCACACAGATATTTTCGCTGGAATCACAGAGGCCCCTCAGAGATTTCGACATCATCGCCTTTTCCATCCCGTTTGAAAATGACTACCTCAACGCACTGAAGATACTTGAGATGGGGAATATCCCACTGATGGCTGCGGAGCGCAGTGAGGAGCACCCATTAGTCATTGCCGGAGGGGTGACAACATTTCTCAACCCTGAGCCAATAGCGGATTTTATAGACCTTTTCCTGATAGGCGAGGGGGAAGAGGTTGTCAACCAGTTTATTGACAGCTTTATAAAGAACAGCAATGGGGACAAACAAGAGATGCTCTCAAGTTTGTCTAAAGTGGAGGGGGCATACGTCCCTTCATTCTATCAGGTTGCCTACAAGGAAAACGGAGAGATGGAGTCGTTCCTTCCTAAAGGGAAAGTCCCCAAAAAAGTAAAGAGAAGATGGATCAGGGACATAGACAGCGCCCCTACAATATCCAGGATATTTGCGCATGATACCGAATTTTCCGGAATGCAGCTCGTGGAGATAAGCAGGGGTTGCGGAAGGGGATGCAGGTTCTGCACAGCAGGGTTCATATATCTCCCTCCAAGGATCAGAAATCCTAAGAAGATATTGAATGACATTAGTGGTCAGTGGTCAGTGGCCAGTGGTAAGAGTACTCATATCGAAAAGGTCGGCCTTGTGAGCGCGGCAGTATCTGATTACCCCTTTATCAACTCCTTATGCGCGCCTCTTATCGCAAAGGGTAAGAAGGTGTCGGTCTCCTCCCTCCGAATGGACTCAACTACTGATGAGCTTGTAGATGCGCTGAAGAACAGCGGGCACAAGACCATGACATTTGCGCCTGAGGCAGGGACAGAGCGCCTCAGGAATGTCATAAACAAGGGGATATCCGAGGATGATATACTTAAATCTGTTGAGATGGCTATCTCCAGAGGGATACTTAACGCTAAGCTTTACTTCCTTATAGGTTTACCTGCTGAGACCGACGATGACATTGAAGGGATAGTGAAACTTGCAAAGAGGATAAAAAAAGAGGTCCTGGCGCTAACAAAAGAGGCAGGAAGGATTGGGACCATTACACTCAGCATAAACCCCTTTATACCAAAACCCTGGACCCCATTCCAGTGGTCACCCATGGAAGATGTGAAGTCTTTGGGCAATAAGCTGGGATGTATAAAGGGGGCCCTCAAAAAAGAGGGGAACATAGAGGTCAATCACGAGAACCCGAAGGATTCATATCTTCAGGCCCTTCTTTCAAGGGGCGACAGGAGAGTAGGGAGGGTGATCAGGAAAGCCCTTGAGACCGGGAGTTGGAGCAGGGGGATCAAGGATTCTCAGGTGGATACAGACTTCTATGTTTACAGGATTAGAAATAAGGGGGAGATCCTTCACTGGGACTTCATATACCATGGAATTGAGAAGGGCTACCTCTGGAAGGAGTACGAAAGGGCATTGAAGGGCAAGTTTACGCCTCCATGTAATCCGCCAAAGTGCCACAGATGCGGGGTGTGTTGAGGTATCTGAAGGAGTGCAAGGGAACTGTTGACATAACCGCAATATCTGTTGTATACAATCCATGCCCCTATACAAATGGGGCATTTATTAAGGTTGTGGCGCATTAAAATAAAACCGGAAGGTGAAACATGACAGAACAAACGAAGAATAAGGGCTCCGTCACTATAGTACTATTCAGCGGTGAAATGGACAAGGCCATCGCAACCTTTGTGATCGCTACTGCAGCCGCATCCATGGGGATGAAGGTGACCATATTCTTTACCTTCTGGGGTCTCAATGTAATCAAGAAGGAAGGCGGTCTGATCAAAGGGCAGAACTGGATGCAGAAGATGCTGAACATCATGAATTACGGCCATGCAAAGAAGCTCGCAATATCGAAGATGAACATGTTCGGGATAGGGCCGGCCATGCTCAAGACTATGATGTCCCATAAGAAGGTGCCGAGCCTTCAGGAGTTCATCTCAATGGCCCATTCCCTCGGAGTGAAGTTCTATCCGTGCGAGATGAGCATGACAGTCATGGGGCTCAAGAAAGAGGACTTCATAGACGAATGCGAGGAGGTTATAGGCGCTGTTTCGTACCTTTCGATTGCAAAGGAAACAACCATAAATCTTTTCATTTAAGGGGCTAAAGAAAGATGAATTATAAAGTGGACAAGACCATTGATTGCACCGGACTGAGCTGCCCCCTCCCATCGGTAAAGACCACCCTGGCCCTTGAGCATATGGCGGTCGGTCAGGTCATCGAAGTCCTGACAGACGACCCTGTATCCAGGAGGGACCTGCCTGTGTGGGCTCAGAGTACTGGGAACGAACTCCTTGGGATAGAGGAGGATAACGGGGTCATAAAGATATACCTGAGGAAGGCGGCATAGAGAGCCTTATTCATACCTCAAGGCCTCGATCGGGTCAAGGAGGGACGCCTTCATTGCCGGATAAAACCCGAAGAAGATACCCACCACACCCGAAAAGCTGAAGGCAAGGAGTATCGAGTAGAGCGATACTATTGTTGGCCAGCCTGCGATGTTTGACAGTACCTGCGACCCCGACACACCGATTAATATACCGACCCCTCCGCCGATTAGTGAGAGGATAAGGGCCTCTATAAGGAATTGAAGCCTTATATCCCACGTCTTGGCCCCGACAGCCATCCTTATCCCTATCTCCCTGGTCCTCTCCGTCACGGAGACGAGCATGATGTTCATTATCCCTATGCCTCCGACAAGCAGAGATACTCCTGCAATAGAACCGAGGAGCAGGGCCATGATCCGGGCAGACTGCTCCGCAGCCTGCATCATCTGGGTAAGGTTCCGCACTGTAAAGTCATCATCCTGCTTCTGCCCGATGCGGTGCCTCTGCCTGAGGAGTTCGGTTATCTGTTTTTGGGCCTGGGATAACTCTTCCGCACCCTTTGCCTTTACCATAATGACCCTTACCATTCCTGGAAAGGTGGTCCCGAATATCTTTTTCTGGGCAGTTGTCACAGGTATGTATATCGTGTCGTCCTGGTCCTGGCCGTTTGGAGACTGGCCTTTCCCGTCAAGCACTCCTATAACCGTAAAGGGGACTTTTATTATTCTGATAACCTGGCCTATCGGATATATGTTCCCGAAGAGGTTGTCAACCACCGTCTGGCCGAGAAGACACACTTTGGAGGCGCTCCGGACATCTTCTTCGGCAAAAGGCCTTCCTTCGGAAAGCGCCCAATCCCTTACTACAAGCATCGCCGGGGTTGTGCCTGTAACGCTGGTTGACCAGTTCTGGTTGCCGTAGACAACCTGGGCGACCCCGCCGAGGACGGGGGCAACATACAGAACCGCAGGACATTCCCTCTGTATCGCCTCTGCATCACTCGTCGAAAGTGTCATCTGGCTTCCGGCGCCCATCCTGGCGCCTCCAGTTGTTGAAGCTCCAGGCAGCACTATGAGCAGATTGCTGCCCATACTTGCTATCTGCTCGCTTATCCTCTGGCGGGCTCCTGTGCCCACGGCAAGCATGGTAATAACTGCCCCGACACCTATTATTATACCGAGCATGGTAAGGGCCGATCGCATCTTATTTACTCTCAGGGCCCTGAGGGATATCTTGATTGTCGAAGGGATATTAATCATAACTTTATCGTTGGACCGTCACTTAGCACCCGGCCGTCAAGAAACCTTATCACCCTCTTGCTGTATGCTGCGATGTCATGTTCATGGGTGACGAGTATCACCGTGATGTTGGACTCCTCGTTCAGCTTCACAAAAAGCTCCATTATCTCGGCGCTCGTCTTTGTGTCAAGGTTCCCTGTCGGTTCATCAGCGAGGATAATGGGCGCCTCATTCACGAGCGCTCTTGCTATGGCGACCCTCTGCTGCTGGCCGCCTGAGAGCTGGTTTGGATGGTGATTCTCCCTGCCTGAAAGGCTGACCTTATCCAGGGCAGTAGCAGCCCGTTCCTTTCTGTCTCTTGCGGGCAGCCCGTTATAAAGCATCGGCAACTCAACATTCTCTATGGCGGATGTCCTGGAAAGGAGGTTGAACCCCTGAAAGACAAAACCTATCTTCTTATTCCTGATAGCCGCAAGCTCATCCCTTGTAAGTCCGGCAACATCAACCCCTTCAAGGGAATACCTCCCGCTTGTGGGCTTGTCAAGGCAGCCGAGGATATTCATAAATGTGGATTTACCAGACCCGGACTGTCCCATTATCGCAACAAACTCACCCTTGTCTATGGTAATTGAGACAGAGTTCAGGGCATTCACATCTATATCCCCAAGCCTGTATATCTTGCTTATGTCATTTATCTCTATAAGGGGCATATCAGAACATCCTTGGCCCTGGGTGACCGAAACTCTGGTGTGTTGACTTTGTCATGGACTCCACTATAAGCTCCTGACCCTCTTTTATCTCGCCGGTGATCAATTCCGTATAGCTTCCATTACTTATTCCAGTAGTCACGTTTATTCTTTTCGGTTGTTCGTTTTCTATTATCCAGACTCCGCTTCCTTTATCCTTTGATGTTACTTTAGTGCGCGCATCCGAAGGCCTGAACCTTAATGCTGCATTCTGTATCTTAAGAATACCCTTCTTTTCCGCAACTATTACGGAGACGTTCGCAGTCATACCAGGCTTCAGTTTGAGTTCGCGGTTATCCACCTTGACGACCACATTGTATGTGACTACATTCTGGACTACTATGGGAGCGTTCCTGATCTCCGAGACCCGACCTTTAAAGGTAACTTCGGGATATGCGTCAACAGTAAACTCCACTGACTGGCCCATCATGATCCTTCCGATGTCCGCCTCGGCAACGCTGCTGTCTATCTGCATCTTCGTAAGGTCCTGGGCTATGTTAAAAAGAGTCGGGGTCTGGAAGCTTGCTGCAACTGTCTGACCAACATCTACATTTCTTGAGACAACAGTCCCATTTACCGGAGAGACTATCTCCGTAAATCTGAGGTTTATCTCCGAAAGCCTTAACGCCGCCTCTGCCTGGGATATCTGGGCCTTCGCAACACTCACCTGGGCCTTTGCAGAGTAGTCACGGGGTTGACTGTGCCTGTAGCGGTAACGGTTGAGACTATGTCGCCGGTTGTGACATTCTCTGTCCTGAAGTTAAAGGCATTCTCTTTCTTGCCGGATAATTTAAACGCAACTCCAACGAGGACCAGTAAGATTGCAACGCTTATCAATATTCTCTTCATACTCCCAAACTCTCCTTTCCAACAGGCATTCGCAGGCATTTCCAGTTTCTTATATTACTGCCAAATTATTACATTTTATCACCGTCACAGCAAGCCAATGTTTTTTTCAGTGATGCAAAGTTTATGGTTTCCTTGACAGTCCTGACCGGAGGTTGTATCTTTTACTGCAAAAGAGGTGATAAAGAATGAGAAGAGCAATATTATTGGTTGTCTTGTCTCTTTTTGTCATATCAATCCCTGTTTTTGCAGAGGAGGCGGCAGAGCAGAAGGGGATCGATATCGAAAAGAAGAAAGAGGATGTAGTATCAAGGATTGACAAACGGATCGGCATCCTCCAGGATCTCAAAAAATGCATAACAGATGCAGCTACAAAAGAAGAGCTGAAGAAATGCAGAGAGAGCTTCAAAGAGGAAAAAAGTGGCATATGGAGAGAGATGAAACGTAAAACGAAGGAATGAATAACTCTTGCCTTCCGGGGGAGATGTTTTATTCTCCCCTGAAACGGTATACAGTTTCACCGATACTGACAAGTCCCAGGTCCTTCCTTGCTATGTCCTCAACGTAGCGCCTGTCATTCCTGAGCGAGGACAGCTCTCCTCGCAAGTATTGGTTCTCTCTCCTCAGCTTCTCGACCTTTGCCCTTATATCATCCCGTTCACTGGTTAACCTGTAGGCCTTTATAAGGCCTCTCTCGCCAAATACAGTCATAAGCCCCGTTAAAATAGCGGCAGGCAGTATGATCTTCAGCAGTCTTGGAAAGAGTTGGGACATGCCACTCCTTAAACTAATAAGAACTTGAGAAGATGAGAAGATGAGAAGTTAAGAAGTTCAGAAAAATCTCAACCTCTCACCTTCTCATCATCTGAACTTCGAGTTACTATCGCAGGTTATAAAACGCATCTCTTCCTGGGAACTTAGCCATTCCGCCCAGTTCCTCTTCTATCCTCAGGAGCTGGTTGTACTTGGCGATCCTGTCTGTCCTGCTTGCAGAGCCTGTCTTTATCTGTCCTGAATTGGTTGCGACCGCTATATCTGCAATGGTTGTGTCCTCTGTCTCACCCGACCTGTGGGATATAATAGCCGTATAACCGGCCTTCTTGGCCATCTCGATCGCCTCAAGGGTCTCTGTAAGTGTTCCTATCTGGTTCACCTTGATGAGGATGGAGTTCCCTATCCTTTCCTTAATTCCCCTTGAAAGCCTCTCCGTATTCGTCACAAAGAGGTCGTCCCCTACAAGCTGGACTTTATTTCCTATCTCCCTGGTAAGGATGCTCCAGCCGTTCCAGTCATCCTCAGAAAGGCCGTCCTCGATAGATATTATAGGATACTGTCTCACCCAGTCCGCATAGAAGGCTACCAGCTCCTCTGAACTCTTTTTTGATCCATCGGATTTCTTGAATGTGGAAGACCTCAGTCCCCATTCGGAGGGCGTCGGAAAATGTCTTTGCCCCGACAGGCATGACCATAAACTCCTGAAGGTCCACGCTGTTGTCTGCATGGGCGCCGCCGTTTAAGATGTTCATCATTGGGACAGGAAGGGTCCTGGCATTGACTCCTCCGATATAGCTGTAAAGCGGGAGTTCAACGGCATTGGCTGCGGCCCTTGCAGCAGCCAGGGAAACTCCAAGAATGGCATTTGCGCCCAGCTTCGCCTTGTTGGGAGTCCCGTCCAACTCTATCATGACCCTGTCCAAGGCGGCCTGGTCAAGGGCATCCATATCCAGAAGCTCAGGGGCTATGACGTCATTTACATTGGTTACAGCCTTCCGCACCCCTTTGCCAAGGTACCTTCCCTTGTCGCCGTCCCTGAGCTCGACAGCCTCATGCTCTCCGGTAGAGGCCCCTGAAGGGACAGCCGCCCTTCCCGTAACTCCGCACTCAAGGAGCACATCTACCTCAATCGTGGGGTTTCCTCTCGAATCAAGGATCTCTCTTGCATGGATATCTTCTATTAGTGTCATAACAGCCTCCTGAATAATGTTGCTGAATAATATCAAAACTGTGGCGTCACTGCAAGGGGTTTCTACACGATAAATACTGTCTTATCCCCTTGGATGGTGTTTTTTGTGTATCTCCTTGAGCCTCGCGGTTGTTACATGGGTATATATCTGGGTCGTAGATATGTCTGCATGCCCAAGCATCATCTGGAGAGAGCGCAGATCAGCGCCCCTTCCCAGGAGGTGCGTTGCAAAGGAGTGCCGCAGGGTATGGGGTGTTATAGACCTCCCTATCTTCGCCCTCCTTGCATACGACTTGATGATCTTCCAGAACCCCTGCCTTGAAAGCTCCTTTCCTGACCGGTTTGTGAAGAGGCATTCCGAGTCCCCCTTGCAAAGCCAGCTTCTTGCGTTCAGGATATACTCCTTCACCCATCCCTGGGCAGATTCCCCCATAGGGACGATCCTCTCCTTCGAACCCTTACCGAATGCCATCAGATACCCCACATCAAGGTTAACATCTCCGACCTTTAAAGATACCAGCTCCGATACGCGAAGCCCTGTAGCATAAAGGAGCTCAAGCATAGCCTTGTCCCTCAATCCAAGGGGAGTCCTTGTGTCAGGGGCTGCCAGGAGCATGTCCACCATCTCCAGAGAGATCGCCTTGGGAAGCCTTGAAATCCCCTTGGGCAGCTCTACCAGAAGGGTCGGGTTGTCTTTTATATACCCTTCTGCATTCAGGAACCTGTAAAACATCCTGATAGTAGTGAGCTTCCTGGCAGATGAACGCGGAGATATCCCGCTGTCCCTGAGTTTACCAATATATTTTACAATATCAAGGGGGGCGACAGCGCCGACTTCATAGATATTTATCTCCGAAAGATGATTTATAAACCACAACAGGTCCCTGCTGTAGGCATCAATGGTGTTTCTTGAGAGGCCCTTTTCTACGATCAGGTAGTTTATGAAGAGGTCGAGGTAGTGTTCCATAATATTTTCATACCTAAATCCTGCAATCGAACCACAGAGCACACGGAGGAAACCCTTTAATACCAAAAGAAAAACCTTCTTTTAAATCTTTTCTCTGTGCACTCAAAAGGTGACTTTTAAAAACCCTATAATTTTTAAAATCAACCTCACGAAAACGTAGAGAAGAAAAGGGTTTTAAAAGGTTTTTATACGCAAAATTTATCTCTGTGCCCTCTGGTTTGCAGTTTTAGGTTGTATAGTAACAATTGTGTTTTTAAGATACATAGTTAGCCGATGCCTGTCAAGCGACTTCAGGTATGGGTGGATGGGATAGTAAGTGATTGAAAAATGAGATACTAAGGAGAACGTAAGTATGACTGCATTGTACCTAATATCTTCAAAATCCCCCTCAATCTACACACTGGGCATTCATACCCGGAGTGTATAAACCCCTTTTCCAAAGGGGGAGCTAAATTCCCCCTCTTTGGCAAGGGAGAAAGGGGTGTACGACAAAAAAGTTGGTACATTCAATAGTAACCTCCCCCTCCCCTTGCGGGAGGGGGGATGTAATAGCTTCAAAATGGATTCTACCAACAAATTTGTCGCAGACACGGGAGAAACAGGGTCATGTCATAGTTCATCATAATTTACTGATATAACTGAGCAATCATTTTTTACTGGCTTTTTCGGATCGAATCGTTTATAACACCTGCATGATAATCGATTCTCCTCAGACGTTTAGTATAGACCTTCCAGAAATTCCATCCTCAAATCATACTCTTGTTGTCCGCCCCATTATGGCTTCTGAGCGTGAAGCGTGGGATACGCTTATGGACCGACACAATTATCTTGGTTTCCGTGTCATTGTCGGTGAATCCCTGCGATACGCGGCGTTTCTTGGCGAGCGTTCGGTGGCCTTGATAGGCTGGGGCGCCGCAGCCTTCAAG
>JACQYJ010000014.1:0-21654 GCA_016208525.1 Deltaproteobacteria bacterium
AGCCCTTCATCAAGACTTGAGATAAAGATATCAGATACTGGAACAGGTATGGACAAGGAGGTCATGGAAAAGCTTTTCATCCCTTTTTATACCACAAAGGTGAACGGTTCCGGCCTCGGAATGGCTATGGTCAAGAAGATTGTAGACCTCCATAAAGGGGAGGTATCAATAAACAGCAAAATAGGATCAGGGACGGCGGTCACCATAAGGGTCCCTATGAAAATCGTTACTTGACAATACAAAGGTACACGGTATATTTATACAGAGGTCATATCTATATGCACCGACAGATATATTTGCCCATCCCCACCCTTGGGGTATACGCAGCTATTTATGACGTTACATATAGCGCCAATGTTCCTTCATTTAAAGACTTTTACCTAAATCCTGCAATCGAACCACAGAGCACACGGAGGAAACCCTTTAATACCAAAAGAAAAACCTTGTTTTAAATCTTTTCTCTGTGCACTCTGTGGTTTGCAGTTTTTAGGTTTTATATGCAACTTGGGATAAAAGAGGTTTTGTGTGTCAAAGAATGCAGCTCACATCCTTGTCGTAGATGATGAAAAAGATACTTGTCTCCTTCTCAACCAGGTACTTGAAAGAGAGGGGTACATTGTGGACAGCGCCAACTCAGGTGTAGAAGCGCTCAATATCCTGAAGAAGAAAAAGATAAACCTCGTAATAACAGACCTGAAGATGCCGGAAATGGACGGCCTGACACTGATCAGGGAGGCCAGAAAACTGAAAATGAATACTAAGTTTATAATGATGACCGCTTATGGTGAGATAGAAACATATCTGGATGCCATAAACATGGGGGCGTTTGACTACCTTAATAAGCCTATGGAGATAAGTGACATCAGGAAGGCCGTAAAAAAGGCGCTCCAAGTCGGCGCCTGACGGGCAACTTCTTTAACTCCTCTATAATATCGGCAGCCTCATGCCGCCTCCTCCCTGTGAGATGGGCCTGTTTCAAGATAGTTTATTATATTCTTGGTGGGGCACTTAGCCACGCACAAGCCGCAGTTGTCGCATTTCTCAAAATTGATGAAGGCCAGGCTGTTCTCCATTGTAATCGCCTGCTTCGGGCATGCCTTCACGCAGATGCCACAACCGATGCATCCGGTAGAGCAGTATTTCTTGACTGCTGCCCCCTTGTCAGTTGAGTTGCATGTGACAACTACCTTTGAATCCGCCGGGACAACACGGATGGTATACTTGGGGCAAGCCTTTTCGCATTTGCCGCACCCTGGGCACTTCTCCTCATCTACGACAGGGAGGCCGTTTTCCATGCGGATTGCATCAAAGGGGCAGACGACGGCACATGTTCCAAGGCCGACACAACCGAAAGGACAGGTCTTGTCGCCCCCCGCTATCAGCGTTGCTGCCCTGCAGTTTGGTATCCCCGCGTATAAAAATTTCTTTGTGGTCTCTTTGTCTCCACCCTTGCAGTATACCCTTGCAACCTTCTTGACTACCTCTGCCTCAACGCCCATGATTGCGCCCAAGGCCTTTGCTGTGTTCACACCACCTGCTGTACAACCGGTCACCGGGGCATCTCCCCTGACAATTGCTGCGGCAAAACCACCGCAACCAGGAAACCCGCAGGCCCCGCAGTTGGCGCCAGGAAGGGCCTTTAAGACAGCCTCTTCCCTGGGGTCTATCTCTACTGCAAACTTCTTTGAGGCAATAGAGAGCCCTGCCCCAAGGACAAAACCGAGACCGCCAAGACTTATGATTGCAAATAACATTAAATTACCACCCTTTTAAACCGCAAAGACGCAAAGAACGCAAAGGAACTACAGTGCTAATACTACTCGCTTTATACCGTTCTTTAAAAGAGGAACATTAAAATTTATTAACATACATAGTTTGCAATTCATTAACCTAAGATATGTTAGTGCTTGAGCTTCATGAATCGGTGCAAAGTTTTCCACCGATTTCAGTTCCACAATCACAATATCATCAACAAGAAAGTCTAATCTATACCCGCACTCTAACTTGGAACCTTTATAAACCAAAGGAACTGGTAGCTGCCTTTTAAAAGAAATCCCCTGGATCAAAAACTCCTTTGCAAGAGCTTCTTCATAAGCAGACTCCAGGAGACCAGGACCAAGATGCCGGTGAACTTCAATTGTAGAACCTAAGATGTGATTTGACAGTTCATCTTCTCTGGTCATTTCTTTGCGTCCTTTGCGCCTTTGCGGTTAATATTTATAGTCCGAACAGATGACTGAATCCCAAAAAAGCCAGGGACATCAGAGATGCGGTGATAAAGGCTATAGGATGCCCCCTGAATGGCGTAGGTATCGCAGTTGAAAGGGCGAGCCTCTCCTTTATTCCAGCAAACAGAATTATTGCTAATGTATAACCTAAAGCAACACCCACTGTATATATAATGCTGTTCACAAACCCAAGGCCGTAATCGATATTCAGAAGGGCAATAGCAAGAACAGCACAGTTCGTTGTAATCAGTGGGAGATATATCCCCATGGCGTTGTAAAGGCTTTTCAGCGCCTTCTTCATATACATCTCGACGAACTGCACAAGCCCTGCGATCACAAGGATAAATACCGCAGTCCTGAGATACTCAAGATGGAGCGGGAGAAGGAGGGCATACCACAGAATCCAGGTGGACGCGGAAGCCAGGGTCATGACGAATATGACCGCCATTCCCATACCTATGGATGTCTCTATCTCGTTTGATACGCCAAAGAAAGAGCAGAGGGCAAGGAACCGGATCAGAACGATATTGTTAATCAATATCGAGCTCATTAGAATCATGTACCATGTAAGTTCATTTGAAACCATTTAAAACTCCTAAATCTTTCTATCCACAGATTTCACAGATTAACGCAGATTAAATATTTGAAATCTAAAATCTGTGTAATCTGCGGATTCGGTAGCATTTATCTTTTCCTCTGCGTCTCTGCGGTAAATCCTATTTTTTCAGCCACTTCCTGTGGGCTGCCATCATGAATGCAATAGTCAGAAAGGCCCCGGGTGGCATTATAAATACCAGGGCGGGATTGTAACCCTGCCCAAGATTGATAAACTGATAATTCAATATTGTGAAGGTCCCGTTCCCTATAATCTCCCTTATCCCACCGAGAATGACCATGGTAAGCATAAATCCAAATGCCATCCCAAGCCCATCCAGGGCAGAGGACAAAACGTTGTTTTTATACGCAAAAGCCTCTGCCCTGCCGAGGATTATGCAGTTTACAACTATCAATGGAATGAATACTCCAAGGGATGCATATAGTTCCATGTCAAAGGCATGGATAATGTAGTCAACTGCTGTTACAAATGTCGATATAATAACGATAAAAATAGGTATTCTGATAGAATCAGGGACATGGTGTCTTATGAGAGAGACAATAACATTCGAGGCAAGGAGAACGGCAATCACCGCTATGCTCATCCCGAAGGCATCATTGGCAGAACTTGACACTGCCAGCGCCGGACAAAGCCCTATCATCAATACTATGACCGGGTTTTCCTTGATTATCCCTGTTGTAAAGTCCTTCCATAAGCTCATATTCTACCTCGTTTTAACCGGGGACAGTCCCTATTCTACGGCTCCGCTTCGCTCCGCCCGTAAATAGGGACAGTCCCCTCTACGGCTTTTTTATACCACTCCATACCTTCATGAACCCCGTTGGCCACGGCCCTGGAGGAGATTGTTGCAGCAGTTATCGCATCTATGCTTCCGCCGTCCTTTTTCAGTATAAGGGCATTCCCGTCCTTTCCCTTGAACTGGTCTCTGAACTTTGGCCCCGTTACCTTTGTCCCAAGTCCAGGGGTTTCAGCCTGGTCCAGCTTGGTTATAGAAACAGCCATCACCTTTCCGCCTTCATCAATCCCTATCATGGCATTTATCGGGCCAGCGTATCCTCTCGGTGCTATCTTGAAGATCGAGCCTATCGCCTTCCCCTGCGCATCCTTCCCGATAAAAATAGTCTTTCCGTCTACCTTCTTTTCCTCAAAGGCGACGGCCTGAGGAATGATCTCCTTCCTCTTCTTCTCATCCAGTTCCTTCTCATTCTTTTTTATTATAACACTTGTCACATCGTATACCTTGGCCAGGGAACCGGCTGCTATTACACAGATAATCGTAAGGACAAATCCTAATTTCAGCGTATCACCCATTTGCCTTCGCCTCCCCGAACCTGGAGGGTGTCACGAGCTTATCAATAAGCGGCGTTGCGAGGTTCATAAGGAGTATGGCAAAAGATACACCTTCGGGGTATCCGCCAAAGAGCCTTATCACTATGGTAAGGAACCCGCACCCTGCGCCAAATATCAGCATCCCCTTGTTTGTGACAGGGGATGTAACATAATCGGTTGCCATGAAGAAGGCCCCAAGGACCAATCCACCGGTCATAATATGGAATACAGGGTTAGCGTATTTCGCCGGGTCAACAAACCACATGATGGCAGAAAACGCCAATGCAGCGCCAATAAACGAAATCGGGATATGCCAGGTTATAATCCTCTTATAAAGTAAGTAGAAGCCGCCTATAAGAAGGGCCATAATCGGGACCTCCCCAAGCGAGCCGCCGTGGACACCCAACAGGAGGTCAAAGGTAGAAGGCTGAGGGAGTTGAGTTATGTCTATATTGGCCTTATGGCTCATAAGCTCCATTTTTATGTTTGTCAGAGGAGTGGCCGTAGATACAGCATCCACGCCTTTGGCCAAAAGGGCAGAAGGCGCTGGGAATGACGTCATCTGCACAGGCCATGAGATAAGCAGGAATACCCTGGCTACAAGAGCAGGGTTGAATATGTTCTGACCTAATCCGCCATAAAGATGTTTACCGACTATTATGGCAACTGCTGAGCCTGTAACCGTAATCCACCATGGGGACGAAGAAGGAAGGTTCATGGCAAGGAGAAGGCCGGTAAGGATGGCGCTCCCATCAAATATAGTTATCTTTCTCCCCATCACCCATTGCATCCATGCCTCTAACGCAACAGATGAGGCTATGGCAAGAATAATGGTTGCAAGGGCAGGGAGGCCAAAGAGATATACACCTGTTGCAGCTCCAGGCGACAGCGCAAGAACTACGGTGTGCATGACGCTGGTTACAGAGGACCCGTCCCTTATATGCGGGGATGATGATAATGTTAACAGTTTTTCATCAGACATTAGAACTCCGTTAACCGTTAACCGTGAACCGTGAACTGTAAACCATTGCATCTTACCTAAAACTGCAAACCACAGAGGGCACAGAGAAAAGATTTAAAAGAAGGTTTTTCTTTTGGTATTAAAGGGTTTCCTCCGTGTGCTCTGTGGTTCGATTGCAGGATTCAGGTCTTATTCGATTTACGGTTCACGACTCACGATTCACGGCCTTTATGCCGCCTTTTTCCTTCTCGCCATAACATCTGCCTTGGCATATCTTATAAGATGCACCAGAGGCCTCTTTGAGGGGCATACGTATGCGCATGATCCGCACTCTATGCAATCCATAAGGTTCGCCTTTTCTGCCTGATCAAATCTGTCCAGTTCTGCGTATATCCCAAGCATATTCGGCAACAGCCCCATAGGGCAGACAGCAACACATCTCCCGCACCTGATGCATGCCTGCGAAGCAAAGCTTTCAACCTGGTTCTGGGGAAGGAACAGAAGGCCGGACATCCCCTTTGTAACAGGTATATCCAGGGTGTGCTGGGCCGTCCCCATCATAGGGCCGCCTGATATAACCTTTCCTATATCACTCTTCAAACCACCTGCTGCCTCAATAAGCTTCAGGGAAGATGTCCCTGACCTTACCTTGAAATTACCGGGGTTATTGACCCCGCTGCCGGAGATAGTAACGATCCTCTCTATCAGAGGCCTGCCGAACCTTACCGCATCATAAACAGCCGCGGCAGTTGCGACGTTATGAACGACGCTGCCGATATCCATCGGAAGCCCTCCGGATGGGACCTCCCTACCGGACACTGCCTTTATAAGCTGCTTCTCCCCTCCCTGAGGATACATAACCTTGAGTGAAACGACCTTAATCGAAATCCCCACTTCGCCCCCCTTTGACAAAGGGGAGTTGGGGGGATTTTTGGCGGCATCTGTCATTGCCCTGATTGCATCAGGCTTGTTGTCCTCAATCCCGATCAATATATTGGATACTGAAAGCGCCCTTGCTATGATTGATGCGCCTTCAATGACCCTGTCAGGCTCCTCCAGCATCAGTCTGTGATCTGCGGTAATATACGGTTCGCACTCTGCGCCGTTTATTATCAGTGTATCTATCTTTTTGTTGGCAGGGGGGGAAAGTTTCACATGGGTCGGAAATGCAGCGCCGCCCATCCCCACAATGCCGGCGCCCTGAATGATGGACTTTATCTCATCAGGTAAAAGGTTTTTATAGTTTGGATTCTCTTTTACATCCCCTGACCACTCGTCCAGACCGTCTGATTCTATCTGGATGGATGGGAGGCTCTTCCCAGCAGGATGAGGGAAGCTGGCGAGTGCCGTTACTTTTCCTGAAATCGAGGCATGAATGGGAACAGAGATATACCCCTGAGCCTCTCCTATCTTCTGGCCCTTTTTGACTGTGTCCCCGACCTTCACAAGCGGCTCCGCAGGGGCCCCTATATGCTGAGAAAGTGGGATTTTCACCTTCTCCGGGACAGGAAGCGTAACGACTGCCTTTGCGTTGGACAACTCTTTCCCGTCAGGGGGATGCACCCCGCCCTTAAAACCTTTCCTTTTCAGCAGATGCATCTTTGCATAATAGGATTACTCTTTTTTGAAGTCAAGGAGAAATTGTATACAGTATACAATTTTAGCAGCCCCGTAATTTAAGCCAACCTCCGTTTAACAATCCTCCTATTTGAGGTATTGTTATCTCAGAAATACCGTACATCCCTTCTTTCCGGATTCAACAGGATTAAGCAGAATGTGGCTGATGATGCTGCAGCAATCCGTTTGTGATTTTTTGACTGTCTTCATCTGATCCCCTACGCAGTTTTCCCCAGAGTTTCCCCAAAACGCCAGTTTCAGCCCTACGGCGGAAGTAGTCAATTTCCTGCTCAGGCGTCATGTTTTTTATGTCTTTATAAATCTCCATCTGGGCTTCGTGTTTGAACTCAACGCAATGGAACCCTTTCTCAGTCTTCATCTATCAACACCTCCTCTGGCGATCTCCATATATTCTCGGTATTTTCATTAAGACCTCGCTTCTTACTTTAGCCCCTCATTTCCAACTATGCTACTCAAGAACTTTGAGATGTATTTTCAGTTCCCTCATCATACCTGACGGCGGATTTTGTAATTCTCAAATACGGCAAGTGGGATTTCTGTCATTTTCCTGTCCTCATTGTAGGGGCGACCCGGCGGGTCGCCCGTTCCTTTCTATTTTTAAGCCTTCCGATACAGCATATGCAGCATATTATTTCCCCTCAATCCTCTTTACACTGCGATCATCGGTCAAAAGCTTCATCTGGTGGATCGCAATCTGATTGAGTTTTATCAACCGCTCAGACTGAACCATCCCGTCACTGATAAAATGAGCGTTGAGATTTTCCAGATTCGAGAGGCAAACCAGTTGGGATATATCGGCATAATCACGGATATTTCCTTTGTCGTCAGGATGTTCATCCCGCCACTGTTTGGCGGTCTTGCCAAAGAGCGCCACATTAAGCACGTCGGCTTCGGTGGCATAGACCAGATTCACTTGAGATTTAGACAGAGCTGCCGGAATAAGGTTTTCCTTGATGGCATCGGTATGTATGCGGTAGTTGATCCTGGCAAGATTGCGACGGATATCCCAGCCGAGTTGTCTGTGTTCTTCATCCTTGAGACGCTGGAACTCTTTGATAAGATAGAGCTTGAACTCCACCGAAATCCATGAGGCAAACTCAAAGGCAATGTCCTTGTGGGCGTATGTGCCGCCATAACGTCCCGCCTTGGATACCAGGCCGACAGCTCCTGTTTTTTCGATCCATTGTTTAGGGGTCAGCACAAAGCTATTGAGACCAGCCTGTTTTCTAAACCCATCGAATTCGATGGGTTTAAAGTTAGGGTTATTAAGCTGTTCCCAAATCCCCAGAAATTCAATAGTGCTTCTATTGCGCATCCAATTCTGGATAATGTAGTCAGTACGTTCAGAATCCTTGTATCGGGCCATATCTGTAATACAAATGTAATCCGCATCACTCTCGGAATAAACCGTAATCTCTTTGCTCAAGACCTCAATCTTTGCCATATATTACCCCTTAGCCCAGCATCCCCGAAAGCTCGATCACAAAAAGGAATGCAAAAAGGAATGGGGACAGGCTACTTTTAAATACTATTATCAGGGTCGTTAAAGTGGGCGGTCCCTTTTTGTTTCCCCTTTTTTGACTTTTTACGATCACATCAAATATGACGCAAGACGACCGGGCGTTAAATACCGTTACGGGCAACTCAAGCATTCATGGCATTTCAAAGAAGTAAGCATTTCCAAAGGCATTTCCAAACGCAGGCGGAATTGCATAGATATAACTAAAGCCGTTCCATTTTCCCGTAACTTCCTGTTCATCTTTGTCTTTGTATATACTTCTAATCCGCCAATGATATCGGGTCTGACTTTCCAAGGGAGTTTCGAGCGTATAGGAAGTTCCCTGTATCTCTTAAGAGGGGGGACTTAAACCTCCACTCTTAGGTTAAGAGAGACCGCCTTGATTTAATCACCGAACATCATCAAAGTCAAGCAATTAAAGAGGATAAACTTCTTGCAGCGGATAGTGTTTTGGGGAAGACGGGATGCGGCGGATACAAGGTCTTTGTAGAGACCGAGACCTCATGGGAAACCCTCTTCTTTCTTGACATAACCGGAAAATTTGTGTTACGGTCAGGCCTGTAATAGCGAACTATAAACTGAAATCGTAAGGAGTTAACCATGAACACATCCAGATCCCAATCCTTATTTACTGAAGCGCAAAAACTTATCCCGGGAGGCGTCAACTCCCCTGTCAGGGCCTTCAAGTCTGTTGGAGGGAACCCGTTATTTATATCAAAGGCAAAGGGTTCTAAGATTTATGATGCCGATGGGAACGAGTTTATAGACTATGTAGGTTCATGGGGGCCTATGATAGTTGGTCACGCCCATCCGAAGGTTAATGAGGCTCTTAAAAAGGCGATTGACAACGGGACGAGTTATGGGGCGCCAACTGAACTTGAGGTGACACTGGCGAAGATGGTCATAGACGCAGTCCCCTCCATAGAGATGGTCAGGTTCGTTAACTCCGGGACAGAGGCCGCCATGAGCGCCATAAGGCTTGCCAGGGGATATACTGGAAGGGACAAGATAATAAAGTTTGAGGGTTGCTATCACGGCCATGCCGACTATCTTCTGGTAAAGGCTGGTTCTGGGGTAGCTACGCTTGGTCTTCCAGATTCCCCAGGGGTGCCGGCAGACTTTGCAAAGCACACCCTTACAGCAACCTTCAATGACCTTGATTCGGTTAAAGCGCTCCTTGAGGCCAATAGCGGCCCGGTTGCCTGTATAATAGTTGAGCCGGTCGTCGGAAACGCCGGGTGTATCCTGCCGAAAGAGGGGTTCCACGATGGACTGAGAAAGCTCTGCACAGAGCACGGCGCATTGCTCATATTCGATGAGGTCATGACGGGGTTCAGGGTTGCCTTCGGCGGAGCTCAGGAGAGATACAACATTATGCCTGATCTTACCTGCCTGGGAAAGGTCATAGGCGGAGGCCTTCCGGTCGGCGCTTACGGAGGGAAAAGGGAGATAATGCAGAAGATAGCCCCGGCAGGGCCCATATACCAGGCAGGGACCCTCTCAGGGAACCCTCTCGCAATGACGGCAGGAATAGAGACACTCAAGATACTCAAAGAGCCAGGTGTTTATGATAAACTTGAGGAAAGCTCAAGATATCTTTGCGATGAGCTTAGCAAGCTTGCCAGGAAGCATAACCAGCCATCCACTCTAAACAGGGCAGGGGCCATGTTTACCTCCTTCTTTAGCTCTCAGGAGGTCCGTGACTGGAATACAGCCAAGACCTCCGATACTGCCAGGTTTGGCAGGTTCTTCATGGGGATGCTTGAAAGAGGAATTTACCTGGCGCCTTCCCAGTTCGAGGCTGCATTTATATCAATGGCCCACTCCAGGGAGGATATTGAAAAGACCTTGAAGGCAGCTGATGAGGTAATGACTGTACTGTAAAGGGATGCAAAAATTAATTGACAATTCACCTCCCTCCATGCTATTAAAGTGCGTTATCTTTTAGGTGCATTTTTTGGGTGAGGACAGAAAAGAGCTTTTCAGGCTGGTGTCTAAGTTCAGCGCCGTTGGCATCGAGATGGGTTTTTCGGTGGTCATCGGGTTGCTTATGGGGATATACCTGGACAGGTACCTGAAGACAGACCCGTGGATGACAATTGTTTTTTTGCTCTTCGGAGTTGCAGCAGCCTTCAGGGTAATAATTAGAGTCGCAAAAGAAAGCCGGCAGGAAGAGTGACGGCTTTTCAAATAATGATTAAATTGCCGTTTGAAATAACCTGCGTGGCCTTAATTTTTGCGGCATCCGTACTTAGCTGGTTTATATTTGGTTCTTATAATATATTTATAGGGATCTTGGCCGGCGGACTTATCGGGATTATTAACTTCAAGTGGCTCGGCAGCATAGTAAAAGGGGCATTGTCGGAAGGCGGTGCAGCAAGGTATACAATAAAATACCTGCTGAAGTTTTTTTTTGTGATTACTGCTTCGGCATTTTTGATATACGCCAGACTGGCCGACCCACTGGCATTCCTGGTTGGTTTTACCATAATAGTTTTTACCGTCTCCCTCCAGGGGGCTGATTTTATAAACAGGAGCAAATAGGGATTATGGAACACGGATTTAACTGGTTCTCATTAGTGCCGATACCCTTTTTTCATGAGTATCCTTATGTTCCCTTCGGGATCGTAATATTCCTGGCGCTCCTGGTTATGGCCTTATCCGTTTCACGGAAGATGGCCGCCGCTGAAAACTACCTGGTCCCGGAAAAAACCCTTACTCTCAGGAATACCTTTGAAATAGCTGTAGAGGCTATTCTGGGATTGATACATGACACCATGGGAGAGCATGGAAGGTATTTCCTGCCTCTACTCGGCACCCTGGCATTCTTTATATTCTTTTCCAACATATCAGGCCAGATACCTGGGTTCGTTCCTCCTACGAGCAACATAAATACAACTGCTGCATGCGCCCTGATAGTTTTCTTCACTACCCATATATACGGGTTCAAGGCCAACGGCATGAAATACCTTAAGCATTTTCTTGGCCCTGTCTGGTGGCTGTCTCCCCTCATGCTGCCGATAGAGATAATCGGCCATCTTGCAAGGCCTTTGTCCCTCTCCATGAGGCTTTTTGGGAACATCTTCGGAGACCATACGGTGCTGGCTGTTTTTATGCTGCTGGTTCCCCTGATAGTCCCTCTCCCGATGCTGTTCCTCGGGATATTTGTTGCCGTAGTTCAGACATTCGTTTTTACGCTGTTAAGTATGATATATATTGGCGGCGCAATAGAGCGCCACGAAGAGGAACACCATTAAGAGCAGTGAATAGTGAACAGTAGTCAGTTAAAAAAACATATTTTTTTTATGAAAGGGGGGATTTAAGTGAAGAAAGGTTTTGTATCAGTATTAGCAGTTATGGCTATGATGCTTATGGCAGCTCCATTAGCCATAGCACAGGAGGCAGCAGCAGGTCTCGGCGACAACGTAAAGTTCGGCGTAGCATTGGCCAGCGGTCTTGCCATAGGGATAGCAGCTTTGGGCGGCGCTCTCGGTCAGGGAAAGGCAACAGCAGCCGGTCTTGAAGGCATTGCCAGGAACCCGGGCGCATCAACTAAGATCATGACACCTATGATTATCGGTCTTGCCATGATCGAGTCTCTGGTCATATATGCACTCGTTATCGCATTCATGCTCTACTTCAAGCTGTAATTTCGAGTAAGAACCGGTAAACTAAAAAAGGGCGGAGATCTCCCGCCCTTTTTTCATTTTGTCGCCATTAATCGTGACTTCTCTTCGTCAGCCAGTATCATCAAGGCATTAACAGCTGCTGCCGCGATAGTGCTCCCGCCTTTTGTTCCTTTGTTAGTTATGTAGTTAAGGTCGCCGACAGCAAGGGCCTCTTTTGAATCAGCGGCCCCTACAAATCCGACAGGCATGCCGACCACAAGGGCTGGTCTAATCCCTTCTTCTTTAGAAAGTCTGATCAACTCGTATAGGGCAGTAGGGGCGTTCCCTATGGCCACGATCCCGCCGTTTATCCTCTCTTTACCCTTCCGCATTGCAATGGTCGCCCTTGTAACACCTTTCTCCTTCGCCTCTTTTATGACACCCTCGTCTGAGATGTGGCAGAATACTTCGATACCGAGCGTGTTCCTGTAACTCTGTAAAATACCGGACTTCACCATGTCCACGTCTGTCACAATGGAGCATCCCTTTTTCAGGGCATCAACTCCTGCCTGCACTGCTCCTTTGCTGAACCGCATTGAAGCGGCGTATTCAAAATCGGTTGTAGTATGGACGATCCTGCGGACTACCGGATATTCAAGTTCCCCTATATTATAACCTCGCAGCGCCTCATCAATGATCCGGAAAGACTCCTTTTCTATCCCGTCTGGGCGGAAGTTCCTGCTAACTGATGACTGCTGACCGGTCACTGCCTTTGAAATCCGTTTAACTGCAATCTCTGCCAGCTTTGGGTCTTCTCCGAGGGGATCTGTCATTATCATCCTGACATTAGGGTACTTCTTTTTTGCCTCTTCCATCTCTGCCGGCAGGTCTTTTGATACATGAGCGCCCATGTAAAGAAAGTAAGGCATGAAGACTATCTTTTCAGCGCCGCTTTCAATGCATAACCTGGCGCCAGTCTGAATGTCGGGCTTTCCGAACTCCATAAACGCCGCCTTTACCAGGTCATACCCTCCTGCCAGTTTGACCATCGCTGCCGTCCTTTCAAGGGACTCATTGGCCTCCTTGCTGGGACTGCCGTGACCAAGTAGTAATATTGCTGTTTTCAATTAAATCTCCTTTTTTGAACCGCGGAGGCGCAGAGACGCAGAGAAAGGCAAAAGCGTTTTGTCCACAGATTACTCAGATTGCGCAGATTTTATATCCTTGCTTAGAAGCGCCTACTTTTGGCAATCTGTGTAACTCTGCGGATATATAGCTCTTCTCTGCGCCTCGGCATCTCAGCGGTGAATATGTTTTATGCCTTTCCACCTGCCTGTAAATCTTCAACAAAATATTTATTCCCGTTATCCAAAGCGCAGAAGCTCCCGCACATTGTGCATGTGTCGTCCTTCTCCGGCGTCCTGGAGGCCCTTATCTTCCTTGCCTCATCCCCAAAGAGACCGATGGAGAACTGCTCGTCCCAGCGCCTTTCCCTCCTTGCCTTTGACATCGCCATCTCCCTTTCTCTCCTGTCCTTGTATTTGGAGATGTCACCGATATGGGCGGCAAGCCTCGTGGCCCTTACGCCTTCCCTGACGTCGGCCTCATCAGGCAATGCTATGTGCTCAGCAGGGGTGATGTAGCAGATCAGGTCTGCGCCAAACCTGGCTGATGAGGCAGCGCCTATGGCTGCTGTGATATGGTCGTAACCTGCTCCTATATCAGTAGGCAGTGGTCCCAGCATATAGTAAGGCGCGTCGTTGGACATCCTCTTCTGAAGTATTATGTTTGCCTCTATCTCGTCCAATGGAATATGCCCCGGCCCCTCCACCATCATCTGGCACCCCATTTGCCGACCTATATCTGACAATTCGCAGTTAATGACAAGCTCCTGGATCTGGGCTCTGTCTGATGAGTCGTGGATGGCGCCTGCCCGGAGGCCGTTTCCGAGGCTTAGGACTACATCATGCTTCTTCAGTATATCCACGACCCTGTCAAACTTCTCATAAAGTGGGTTTTCTCTGTTGTTTGCAAGCATCCAGCCCACCATTGAGGCCCCTCCCTTTGAAACGAGGCCGCCGTATCTGTATCCCTGCTTTTTCAGCCTCTCTATCGTGTATAAATTAATCCCGCAGTGGATGGCCATAAAGGCTATCCCGTCCTGGCATTGCCTTTCTATTACCTCAAAGAGCATCTCCTCCGTGAGCCTGTTCGGGTCGTGGTACTTCTTTGATGCCTCGCAGAAAGCCTGATAAAGAGGTACCGTCCCGACCGGGAGGTTGGTTGACTTCAATACTTCCCGCCTCACCATATCCAAATCTCCGCCGACGGAAAGTTCCATCAGGGTGTCTGCCCCTTCCTCCTCGGCTATCCTGGCCTTCCTGCATTCCGCTTCAATGTCTATAATGTCAGATGAGGTCCCGATGCTGGCATTAACCTTTGTCCTTAAGCCTTTGCCGATACCAACCATCCTGCTCTTTCTATTGGTATTGTTTGGGATCACGACCTTTCCTGTAGATATCATGTCCCTAACATATTCATCCGTAACGCCCTCCGCATGAGCCACAGTTATCATCTCTTTAGTGATTATTCCCTGTCTTGCAAATTCCATCTGTGTTGACATCTCCTTCTCCTTTATTGAATTAATAAATTTGAGTAACGCCCCCTCGCTCCCCCTCTTAAATTAAGAGGGGGATGGGGGGAGTTAAAACTCTTCTCTGTGTCTCAGTCTCTCTGGCTAATTAGTTACAAGCCTTTTTGCCCACTCCATATTGCTTCCAAAATGCTCAACAATCCCCTCCGTCAGGTACATGAAGCCGCCGCACTCGGCGTATATTTTACCGCCTGATTCAGCGAAGTTTTTGATCGAATCCATCATGGACACGTTGGCAGACAACCTTTCTGCATAGAGTTCAGGGTATCCACCTCCTATGTATAACCCTGCAATAGCTTCAGGAAGCGCCTTCTCTGCAAGGGGACTGAAGAAGACCAGGTCTGCACCAAGGTCTCGAAGGATGTCAAAGTTATCTTCGTAGTAAAAGGAGAAGGCATGGTCACGGGCAATGGCAATCCGCACCCCATCCCCTCCCCAACCCTCCCCTTGAAGGGGCGGGAGTTTCCCCTCTCCCTCAGGGAGAGGGTCAGGGTGAGGGTGGGATTTCGCAATTTCCAACAGCCCATCCATATCCACATTTTTTTCAACCACATTCGCCAGATTGTCTACAAAGGTCGGCGAAAAACCATCCTCAGCAGTTACAAGCCCAAGATGCCTCTCAGGCATTGCCAGTCCCTCATCCCTTGGAATAAAACCCAGTGCTTTGGCCTTGCAATGGGACTCTACGGTCTCTCTGAGCATATTCTTATGTCTTTCGCTTCCGACCCTATTGAAGACGACCCCGGCAATGGTTATGTCTTTGTCAAACTTCTCAAATCCAGATATCAGCGCCGCTGCGCTCCTCGCCATGCTCCTGGCATCAACCACAAGTATCACGGTTGAGCCTGTCCATTTAGCAATCTGGGCGCTGCTTCCATCCTCTGGCTTCCCGTTAACACCATCGAAGAGTCCCATGACTCCTTCGATGACAGATATGTCAGACCCATTACAGGCTTTTTCAAAGGACGAGACCACATAATCCTTGGATAGCATCCACCCATCAAGGTTCCTCGACGCCCTGCCGCATACAGCGGTATGGTGCCCAGGGTCAATAAAATCCGGCCCTACCTTGAACGGCTGGATAATAAGGCCCCTCTTGCGTAGGGCTGCCATAATCCCAAGCGATATTGTTGTTTTGCCGGAGCCGCTGGACGGCGCTGCAATGAGAATTGATTTCAATTGTACCCTTTTTACTGCAAATGCTTTTGTCCACAGATTGCACAGATTATAAATGCGTAAAGATGGTTTTATCTGTGTAAATCTGTGTCATCTGTGGATAAAAATGCTTTTAGTTCTTCATCCCCTGAATAGGAGCCGGTATCCTGCCGCCCCTGTCAATAAACTCCTTTGAACTCAGCCTGCTTACAGGTATTATCGGGGCCTCTCCAAGAAGTCCGCCGAAGTGGACCATGTCCCCCACCTTCTTCCCTGGGACAGGTATTATCCTTACCGCAGTTGTCTTATTGTTAATGACGCCAATGGCTGCCTCATCGGCAATGATGGCCGAGATCGTCTCTGCGGATGTATCTCCTGGGATGGCTACCATGTCAAGACCCACAGAGCAGACGGCTGTCATTGCCTCCAGCTTCTCAATGAATAGAACACCTTCCCTTGCCGCTCTTATCATCCCCTGGTCTTCACTGACAGGGATAAAGGCGCCGGAGAGACCCCCCACGTAAGAGGATGCAAAGGCCCCGCCCTTCTTCATGGCGTCGTTCAAAAGGGCAAGGGCTGCCGTGCTCCCCGGCGCTCCAACCCTTTCAATCCCCATAGCCTCCAGAATCTCCGCCACAGAGTCCCCTATAGCCGGGGTAGGGGCCAGAGATACGTCAAGTATTCCAAATTCAACGTTCAACCTCCTGGATATCTCACGTCCCACCAGCTCTCCCATCCTTGTGATCTTGAACCCTACCTTCTTTATTATCTCGGCAATCTCGCCCAGGTCTTTCCCTTTGGCCTCTTTAACCGCTGCCCTTATCACCCCAGGACCGCTAACGCCGACATTTACCACACACTCCGGTTCTCCAACTCCATGAAAGGCGCCCGCCATAAAAGGGTTGTCGTCAACCGCATTAGCAAATACCACCAGCTTCGCGCAGCCGAGACCGTCTTTATCTGCGGTCAGCCTTGCAGCCTCTTTTATCACTTGCCCCATCTTCTTTACGGCATCCATATTTATACCGGCCCTTGTGGATGCGATGTTTACCGATGAGCAGACCCTCTCAGTTATCGCAAGCGCCTCCGGTATCGCCTCTATCAAGGCAATATCCTGAGTAGTAAAACCCTTCTGAACCAGAGACGAAAATCCGCCGATGAAGTTCACACCGACCCTCTTGGCCGCCTCGTCAAGACAGGTAGCAATGTAAATGAAGTCATCCTTGTGCCCTCCTGCAACGACCTGAGATATGGGGGTAATAGAGACCCTTGTGTTCACAATAGGAATCCCGTAGTCCATCTCGATCCCCTTGGCGGTCTCCCGGAGCTTCCCTGCCAGCCGCTCGATCTTGGCGATTACCCGCTCACCAACCACCTTCACATCAGGGTGGGAGCAGTCCAGCAGCGATATCCCCATAGTCACGGTTCGTACATCCAGGGACTCTTGCTCTATCATCTCTATGGTTTCTAAAATCTCTTCAGGTGAAATGGTCATGTTAACTCCTCAAGGATGAAGGCTGAAGGATGAGGGCTGAAATTACTTGATTTAATTCATCCTTCATCCCTTATCCCTCAGCCTTATAGTTTAGATTCTGTGCATGTACTTAAATATCTCTTCATGCTGGGCATGTATCTTAAGTCTCAGCTCCTTTCCCTTCTCCTCCAGCAGCTTCTTCAAATCGCCGAAGTCAATGGCGGCCTTTGTTATATCTGTGAGCATAGTCATGGCAAAGATATCTCCCCCCATGACCTTCTGGTTAATGTCCAGGATGTTCACATTCTGCTTCGCCAGAAGCCCTGCTACATCAGCGACGATCCCGACCCTGTCAGGGCCGATAACTGTAACTACTACTCTTGATTCGCTCATACAGACCTCCTAAAATTCATTGATGGGTTTCGTTTCACTCCACCCATCCTTTATTTTCAGCTTCTTTGCTCCGAAAATAGTTCCTCATAACGCCCCCTGACCCCCTCTTAATCTTAAGAGGGGGAACTTTAAACCTCCCCTCTTAGGTTAAGAGAGGATTTATACCCGGAGGGTATTGAGGGGAGTTAGCCTAATAAATTTTATCCCGCTTTGTGAGCCAAAGGCTCATGGATTGTTCATAAATTTGACATCCGACACCGTTTGTATTACATTTAAATACAAAATACCTTGGAGGTGTCAATAAAATGAGTAAAGCAATTTCCCTTAGGCTTCCCGATGAACTTCAGGAAGAGGTCGAGAAGAAGGCCCGGCTTCATCACCGTTCATTCTCAAAGCAGATCGAAAAATACGTAACCGACGGGCTTATCCTTGAGGACAACCCCGACCTTTCCCTTTCTTTCGTTTCCGACATCAAGGAGGCCGTGTACGAAATTAAGGCCGGAAAGGGCGTTCCATACAAAGTCGGGAGACACTAATTTGCCCATCTCGCTGATTGCCGCTCCAAAATTCTTAAAGCTAAAGAAAAAACTTCCTGATAAATTGCAGGAAGAACTTGATAATCAGATTGCCGCATTACTCAATGAACCGGAAACCGGCGAACTCAAAAAGGGAGACCTTGCGGGTATCCGTGTACTCAAGTTTAAATTTCACTCACAGCAGATTCTGCTGGCCTACCAATACGACAAGCAGGAGGAGATTATATACCTCCTTGCCGTTGGTTCCCATGAAAAAGTATTTACACTGATTGTCCATTCACCAGCCTAACCACTGCCGTCCCATCATAAAAATCAATAATATTCAGGCATCCATAGTCCTGCTCAAGCCTGAAGAAGTTTTCAAGCGGGAGATTAAGGGCGTGGCAGAGGATAACGCGGTTCACACCGCCGTGGGCAACGATTACTGCACTTTCACCCCTGTGCCTTGAAACTATCTCACTCAGCGCAGGGATAACCCTTGCCGCTACATCCCGGAGGGATTCTCCGCCCTCTTTAATTCTATAGTTGATCAGGTCTTCAAACCTGACATGGGACTCATCAGGAAAGCGTTCGTGGACCTCATTGAAGGTTAGCCCTTCCCACCTTCCTGCTGCGACCTCCTTCAATCTTGCATCAGCTACAGGGGATATGCTGTGCCTGTTAGCAATAGCTTCCGCTCCTCTGATTGTCCTTCTCAGATCGCTGGAGTAAATCCCTTTTATCGGCTCATCACTCAGCCTGTCAGCCACGACCTTCATCTGAGAGATGCCTCGTTCAGTCAAATCTATATCAATGTGGCCGTTATAACGGAATTCTCCCTTATGGTTGGTAACCTCGCCATGTCTGACGAGAAAAAGCCTTGTTGCCCTGTAGTCCATACCTATACCTTAATCACACAGACCATTAACATCAGCAGTTCGCTTAACTCCCCGCCAAACCCCAACATATCCCCGGTAATCCCACCTATCCTTTTTTTGAAATAACTTTTCATTCCAAGACCCAGCAGGAGGGTTGCAAGGACGATCAACAGACCGATAGATTTTAGTGTAACCCATGATATAACAATTGTAAGGAGGCTGGCGACAATAACCTCCCTCTTTGTGACATACTCTGTAAACGGTTTCCCAAGGCCAGCCCCTTCACGAGCGTATCCTGAGCCATAAACCATGATGACCGATGCCCATCTTCCGAGGACAGGCATAAGGATAAGGCCTCCAATCCTTGCATCTCCACTTAGAGATCCTATGGCGGCATATTTCAGGAGGAGGAGGAGAACGAGGGTCACAACCCCAATCGCCCCAATAGTACTCTCCTTCATTATCTTAAGGGCATGCTCTCTATCCCGTCCACCAACCAGGCCGTCCACTGTGTCTACAAGGCCGTCCAGATGGAAACCGCCGTACATGGCAATGTATGAGGCCAGAAGCAGGGCTGAAGAAAAGTTGGATGGGAAGAGCCTTGAATAAGCAATATCGAGAGCCGCAACCAGAAGGCCCAGGACAAAGCCGACGACTGGAAAATATGCCATGCTCTTTCCCAGGGATTCCGAAGTTGCCTCCACGCTCCTTTTTATGGGGATTATGGTAAGGAACTGCCAGGCTGTTATGAACTGTTTCAAGAGCAAAACCTTTTTTACCGCAAAGGCGCTAAGGTTGCAAAGGAAAGTTTATAAAGGCTGCTAACTTTGCGTTCTTTGCGTCTTCGCGGTTGCTTTGAATTTATATATTGCTTTCCGAAACCCCTGCATCGGCAAAGGTTGCCATCTCGGTCATTATCTTTACGCCGCATTCTATCAGCGATATGCCGATTGCCGCCCCTGTCCCTTCACCAAGCCTGAGATTCAGATCAACAAATGGCTTTTGTCCGATCCAGTCAAGCATAACCTGATGACCGACTTCAACTGACCTATGGGCCATAAAGATGAAGTCCTTTATCTTGGGTTCAAGCTCTGTAGCTATAAGCGCTCCGGCAGTTGATATGAAGCCGTCAACGACCACAGGAATGCGGTTGGCAGCGCCGCCGATGATAAGGCCGGCAATACCTGCTATCTCAAGTCCGCCGACCCTGGCAAGGACATCAAGGGCGTCTTTGGAATTGGGTTTATTAATATCCAATGCCTTTTTTATGACGGCCACTTTTTTATCGAAAGATTTGTCGTCTATCCCTGTCCCGCGCCCTGTCACCGACTCCACTTCCTTGCCGGTTATGGCCGCCACTATCGCGGACGAAGGTGTGGTGTTGGCGATCCCCATGTCGCCTGTCCCGAAGATGTCGTAACCCTTTGCAGCATATTCGTTCGCAACTCCGATACCGACCTCAAGGGCCTTTACCGCCTCGTTTCTGGTCATGGCGGGACCTTTTGCCATGTTGTTTGTGCCGAGCTTCACCTTCTTCTTTATAAATTCATTTGAACCATGCAGTTCCTCTGTAAACTCGTAGTCAACGCCAACGTCAACCACGATTACGTCCGCGCCGACATGACGGGCAATCACATTTATCCCGGCCCCGCCGCGGATGAAGTTTAAGACCATCTGGGGCGTGACTTCCTTTGGAAACGCCGACACCCCTTCATCCGCTACACCGTGGTCTCCTGCAAAGGTGAAGACCGCCTTCTTCCCAACCTTCGGGGTCAGGTCTTCCTTTATGGCAGAATACCGCCTGGCAAACTCCTCAAGCCGCCCCAACGAGCCCTGGGGCTTTGTGAGCATATCCAGCTTCGCCTGGGCCTTGTCGTAGAAAGATGTATCTATGGGCTGGATTTTTTTTAACGTTTGTTCAAATAAAGACATTTTAAGACCTCCAAAAGATTACGGAATGTTTATCCACAGATTACGCAGATGCCGCAGATAAAAGCTAAAGATTTTCAATCTGTGTAATCTGTGTAATCTGTGGATAATGGGTTTTGTATTATTTCAATCTCATCGGTATCCCTGAAACTACAAAATAAACCTCATCTGCCGCCTTTGCGAATAGCCGATTCGCTGTTCCTGCCACATCTCTAAATTTGCGGGCTAAGGCGTTATCCGGGACAGTCCCAAGGCCTACTTCGTTGGAGACTACGATAGTTGTAGCATTAGTTGTTTTACAGGAGGCAATAAGGCCTTCAACTTCTGACTCCTGACTTCTGACTCCTGACTCCTGATCTTTGAGCATCAGGTTTGATATCCAGAGAGTCAGGCAGTCAAAAAGGACAACATCGTATTTGCCGCTTATTTCACGTAACATTGAGGCTACATTCAGCGGCTCCTCAATACAGTCCCAGTCGTCCCCACGTTCTGCCCTGTGTTTTGCAATCCTGTCCTCCATCTCGGAGTCAAGGGCCTGGGCAGTTGCGAGGTAGCATTTTTTGTTCATGCCGGAGACAGTCCCTATTCTACGGCTCCGCTCTGCTTCGCCCGTAAATAGGGACAGTCCCCTATTTACACCTGCCCCTACAACCTGATTCGCCGTCTCCAGCGCAAAGGCGCTCTTTCCAGAACGGGCCCCGCCGGTTACGAAGATCAGTTTTGAGTTTTGAGTTTTGAGTTTTGAGTTTTGAGTTAAA
>JACQYJ010000014.1:21734-30838 GCA_016208525.1 Deltaproteobacteria bacterium
CGCACTCCGCACTCCGCATTCCGCATTCCGCACTCCGCACTCCGCATTCCGCATTCCGCACTCCGCATTCCGCACTCCGCATTCCGCATTCCGCACTCCGCATTCCGCACTCCGCACTCCGCACCCCGCATTCAATACTCAATCCCTTTCCTCGCCTTTACCCCTTTTTCATAAGGGTGCCTGTGCATCTTCATCTCTGTGACATAATCTGCCATATCAAGAAGCTTCTCATGGGCCTTGCGACCTGTCATAACCACTTCAAGCTTCTCCGGTTTGTGCTTGAGGAAGCCGATGACTTCGTCCACAGCAAGCCAGTTCCCGGCCACCGCGCTGTGTATCTCATCCATTATCAGCAGATCATAGTCGCCGTGAAGGGCTTTATCCACGGCCTCCCTGAAGGTCTCTTCCACCGAATCCTTTATCTTCCCAAGCCTCTCCTCCTTTTTGAAAAGGGGATGCCTCTCATTCATCCTGACCATCTCTATCTCCGGAACCCGCTCCCTGATGATATTAAGCTCCCCGGACGAATCCTTGTCCGACTTGAAGAACTGGACAAGAAGGACCTTCAGTCCCTGACCGGCAGCCCTTATGGCAAGACCTATGGACGCAGTGGTCTTCCCCTTACCTTCGCCGGTGTAGATGTGAATTAAGCCCTTTTTCATTTGATATCCAATATCATAACGCCCCCGCCTAACGGCGCCCCCTCTTAATCTTAAGAGGGGGCTGGGGGGAGTTAATAAAAAACCCCCAACCTCATGTGAGATTGGGGGTTTAAAGGCAAATATCCAATACAGGGATATCTCCCAAACCCTTCCCCACGAAAGGCGGCGAGAATAAAGAATCAGGCAGGTCTCCTGGCTTACGGGTAGTCCTAATCCCCACGCCTTCCCATCATTTACTGACAGTGGACAGTGGCCGGTGGTCAGTGGCCAGTATTTCAGTTGCATTTAACAACTGATCACTGATCGCTGATCACCAACCACTATTTTCGTGGGTTTCGTCTCCGTTTACAGTTGCGGGGGCAGCTTCCGATTCCCTGCTTTTAGCAGGCCACGGCATTCCCTATTTAGGTTCCATAATCTGGAACCACCTGACAACATTTAGACGCTATTTTTGTATAAAGGCTCTCATTTGTCAACACAAATTTATGACACTGTCAGGAGTTTAACCAGCCTTTCATTCTCTTCCCTGTTCCTGACCGCAACCCTGAAAAATCTATTTCCAAGCCCATCAAAGGAGGAACATGATCTGATAAGGACCCCTTCCTTTGCAAGGGTTGCCGCAAGGGTATCAGCATCCACCCAATCCCTTTTAATCTTAAGAAGGATGTAGTTCGCAGAGGAAGGGAAGGGCTTAAGCCCTTGAATCTCCTTCAATGCAGAAAAAAGATGATCCCGCTCCTCTGCCACGTATCTTCTGCTTTCTTCGATGTACTCAGTATCGCCTAACCCTTCAATGGCCGCAATAGACCCAAGGGCATTGACACTCCAGGGCTCCTTGTAAACCATCATCTCCCCCATCCTCTCCTTATTGCCTATCGCAAAACCTATCCTAAGGCCGGGGATTCCGAAGAACTTGGTCAGAGACCTGAGAAGTATAAGATTAGAGCTCTCTACCGCCTCTCTTTTGACCGACTCCTCCTCGGCAAAGTCCATAAACGCCTCGTCAACTATGCATAACGTATCATGGTTCAAGGCCTTATCAACTATTTCAAGGATATCGCTTTTTGGAATTAATGTGCCAGTGGGGTTTCCTGGATTGCAGATATAGAGGATATCGTATCTTCCTTTTAAAACACGCATCAGAGGGTCAACCCTCAGCCTGAACCCGTCTTCCTCAAGCATGAGAAAATAATCTATGCCGCATCCGGCAATCTTAAGGGCGTTTTTATATTCGCTGAAGGTAGGGTTAATAATAAGGGCCTTCTTGGGCTTGAAGGCCCTGGGAACAAGATAAATAAGCTCAGTAGAGCCGTTACCTGCAATCAAACAGTCATTCGGAACGCCGTAAAACCTGGCCGCTTCTGAGGTGAGGCCTTCTGCAAACTGCTCAGGGTAGTGGAGCATCGAGTCTACCCCTTCAACAACAGCCTTCCTGGCCCTTTTTGACATTCCCAGCGGGTTTATGCTGGCGCTGAAATCAATGATCTCCTCCGGCTTCAGGCCGTACCTTTTCGCAACCTCATTGATATTCCCGCCGTGGGTATGATTTATACGCATCTCAGTCCCCATATTGATAAGATAAAAAGTGATATTGATACCATCAATGTAGATGCAACAATCATCAGCCTTCCAGCCTCTCTCACATCTCTAACCTGGGAATCTCCAGCATCGTCACCTATAAAAGCTTTATTGCTCGGAATGCCGCAGTAATACGAAAGCCCTCCCAGCCGCCTTCCGAGAGCTCCGGCAACCGCTGCTTCCGGGTATCCGGAGTTGGGGCTTGGATGGTTCCTGCGGTCTCTTAATATTATCCTCCATGCCCCTTTCCAATCTTTGCGCAATATAATTGCTGCAATAATTATTAGGATTGCCGTTATCCTTGCCGGGATATAGTTAGCAATATCATCAAGCCTTGCAGAGGCCCTGCCGAAATAAAGATATTTCTCGTTTTTATACCCGACCATGGAATCGAGGGTGTTTACGGCCTTGTATGCCATAGCAAGCTGCGAGCCGCCTATTGCCAGATAGAAGAGAGGAGCAATTACCCCATCCGATGCATTCTCCGCTACTGTCTCGACCAGTGCCCTTGTTATCTCTTTTTCGTCGAGGCTGCTGGTATCTCGGCCAACGAGCCAGGAAAGTTCTTTTCTTGCACCATCCAGATTATTGGCTTTCAGCATTGATGCAACCTTCAACGGCTCTTGGTAGAGGCTTTTTGCTGCAATAGTCGTATATCCAAAATAGACGGCTGCAAACCATCCTGCCCATTGATGGAGATGGGATGTTAATTTGATAATAAAATCAACTGCAACGAAGGCAGAAACAGGAATTATGACCGCCAACATCGCCCCGGCAAGGAGTTCAGCAGTCTTGCCCTTTGCAAGCCTCCTTAATATTCCCTCTCCTAAAGATATACCTCTCCCAATCAAAACAACCGGATGTGGAAACCATCTGGGATCACCCAACAGCAGATCGAGGAAGAATGCACAGAGGATTATGCTCCAATGCAAAGGATGAGGGATGAAGGATGAGGGATGAAAAGTCAACTATCAAACTCCCTTGAACCTTGCCAATTTCCAGGAAAGCATCTCTGAGAGGAAGACTATATCTTCCAGAGGAAGGTAGTCCTTAATAGACGAATCAAAAAGGACCTGAACGGAGACAGGAAACTCTTCATCACCCTTCCAGTAAATATAAGTAACCGGGATATTCGGAAAGGCCTGGAGCTGATATGCAAGATCGCCCATTGGGACCTCTAAGCCACCTGATCTTTCGCAAGCATCCTCGAACCCTTCAGGGTAATCTCTATATGCATTGAGAAGAGGCGTCTCCACCCGCTTCTTGAAGACGCTGAAATATTTATCTCCTCCGGGGATATCCTTGTAAGAAAACAGTTCATTGGTTAGAGGTTTGCCTGAGGCGTAAATGAGGTAATGAAGCAGGAGTACGTGGGGTACGAGTCCGACCTGGTGATGGTCTGGAGATTCAATACCGCCACCGGGATGTACCAGGGTATACTCCTGTCCCAGCAGTCGCAGAGAGATCAGGGAGTTGGAACAGCTGGCAGACTCGTATTCTCCCCCGGCCTTCTCAGCCATCTCCTTCGGGTCTCTCCTCGCGAACTCTTCCCTTGCCAGCTTAAGCGCTATATCCAGATTAGATTGTCTGACTTGTTCCTGCTTCTGATCCAAGGCGCACTCTCCAGTCTTCTGTAAATATTAAGATACGTTCTACATCGAGATTTTCTATTAAAACAGCGGCCAGTTGATCAAAACCGTCATCCTTATTAATCACTCCCTTTACAGCATCAAATCCCTTCTCCCTTCTTATGCAGTTAAGGAAATCCCTTCTGAATCCATCATTGTCAAATATCCCGTGGATATATGTCCCCCAGCACCTGCCGTCTTTTGTTATAGCGCCGTCGGGCATTTCAACAGCGTCGCCGTTTCTCTTTCGTATAACAAACAAAGGTTTCGCATCCCCAACTATCATGGATTCGCCCATATGAATTTCATAACCATTAAGAATGTGAGACGTGAGATGTGAGACGTGAGATGTAAAGGCTTCAACATTTGCAGTTACCTTCTCTTTCAGCATGATCGTCTCAACTGGAAGAAGTCCAAGGCCTTCTTCGGAGCCTCCATCTGTCTCCACTCCATGAGGGTCGGAGACCTTAAGACCAAGGATCTGGTACCCTCCGCAGATTCCGACAACATATTTTCCATTTCCGCAATATCTCTTGATGACCTCTGCAAGCCCGGTTTCCCTGAGGAAAAGAAGGTCGTCTATGGTGTTCTTGCTGCCTGGGATTATCACAAGATCAAGCTCTGCAATCTCTTCCGGCCTCTGGATATAACTAAGTTGAACATCCGGTTCTCTTTGAAGCGGATCAAAATCGGTGTAGTTTGAGATATGAGGGAGCCTGATAACTCCTATTTTTATCGCAGGGGACAGTCCCGATTCTACGACTTCGTTGCACTCCGTCCGTAAATCCGGGACAGTCCCCTCTATCTGGCGGGCGCAACCCACCCTATTTTCTGACTTCTGACTTCTGACTTCTGACTTCTGACTTCTGACTTCTGACTTCTCTAAAGCCACACTGTCCTCCTCCCCTATCCCCATATCCCTAAGATACGGAACAACGCCAAGAACCGGCACACCTGTCCTTTTCTCGATAAAATCAAGCCCCGGCTCAAGCAGGGTCTTGTCACCTCGAAACTTGTTAATGATAAACCCGCAGACCATCTCTCTTTCAGATGGGGTCAGGAGCTCCATAGTGCCAATCAGCGCTGCAAAAACACCGCCTCTGTCTATGTCTGAAACAAGGATGACCTTTGCGCCAGCCATCTCTGCTATTTTCATGTTTACTATGTCGTTCTCCTTCAGGTTAACCTCTGCCGGAGAGCCGGCGCCCTCAATAACTATAACTTCATACTTCGTTGCCAGCCTCTCATAACTCTCGCAGACAGCCTCCCATGCCTTGTTTTTGAAGGCATAGTACTCCCTTGCCTTCATGTTCCCGATAGCCTTCCCGTGGATTATGACCTGGGAGCCCATGTCGCTGTTCGGTTTCAAGAGAACGGGGTTCATGTGGATAGAAGGCTCAATCCCGCATGCCTCCGCCTGTATCGCCTGAGCGCGCCCGATCTCCCCGCCTTCCTTTGCAACGGCGGAATTAAGCGCCATGTTCTGGGCCTTGAAAGGGGCGACTTTATATCCCATATTCTTAAATATCCTGCATAGCCCGGCAGTTATAATGCTCTTGCCCACATGAGAGCCGGTACCCTGGACCATTATCGCCTTTGCCATGATTTCTCAACCCTTTGTCCACAGATTCCACAGATTCCGCAGATTAAGACCTTCCCCAAAAACCAATATATGTTTTAATCATTAAATCTGTGGAAATCTGTGTCATCTGTGGATAATAAAATATTTTAAAGATGTTTGAGCAGACTCCTTAATATCTTCCAGTATGTGCTGTATATTGGGTATTTCCTTTCTTTATCCAGCCACAGGGACATGCTTCTCTCCTGGGCATCCTTATCCTCATGGATCCTTACCAGCCTCTCCCGCCACTTGTCATCTCTGTAAAACCATTGGCGAAGAAGCGTCATCAACCTGAACTGGGAACCGTAAATCTTTTCCCACTCCCTGCCATAAGAAGCAAGGTCCCCTTTTATGACCGCTTCTGCGGCAAGCTTTCCGCTCATAATGCCGTAGTATATACCCTCGCCTGATATCGGCATAACAGTTCCAGCAGCATCTCCGACCAGAAGGACATTACCATAAACTTTTTTCTTTATTGGTCCCATAGGTAATGGATGGGCCTGTTTCTTCAGGAGCTTTACCCCATCAATCCTTCCGTTAAGACGTTTCTTGAAGGCAGCCATGTAATCGTCCATAAATCTTCCGTGGCCATATGGCGCTCCTGTCCCTATAGTGGCGAAGTCTTTCTTGGGAAAGACCCATCCGTAGAAATTCGGAGAAATATCTGCCCCGTACCAGATCTCGCAGCGGTCTTCATAGAACCTTTTTGACTCTCCAGTCAACTCTACCTTCTCTTGTACCGCGAGGTATACCTGCGGTCTTTCGGCCCCAACCTGTTTTGCAACGGTTGAATTGGCGCCATCAGCCGCAGTAACGGCATCAACCTCAATGGAGTCCTCTTTCTCTCCCTGCTTGAAGTTGACCTTAATTTTTCCACCAAATCCCCCCTCAACCCCCTTTGTTAAGGGGGGGAATTTATTCTGTCCCCCTTTAGAAAAGGGGGATTTAGGGGGATTTTGCAAAGATATAAATACTCCCTCTATAAGTCTCGCCCCGCTCTCAACAGCCTTCTCCCGAAGCCAGGGGTCAAACTTCACCCTATCAACCATCCCGACATATCCGTCTCCAAGGTCCGCGACAACCTCATGCCCTGATGGCGCAATGAACCCTACCTTAGAGACCTTTCTATCAAAGAGGTAATCAGGGATGTCAAACTCCCTGAGGGCGCCACACGGGATACCTCCTCCGCAAGGCTTGTCGCCATTCAGGTCTTTCTCTATCAAATATGTCTCAACCCCGGCCTTCGCCAGCGTCATAGCCGCCGTGGCTCCGGCAGGTCCTCCGCCTACAACTGCAACCTTCATATCAACATTTCCTGTCCACTTATTTCTTCCGGTTCTTTTTCCTCGAAGCCTTTGCCATCTTCTTATTGCTCTTACTCTTAGCCTTGCTCTTTTTTACCGAGCCGCCAGGCATAGATGGAGGAAGAGCGTTGTATTTTTTCTGATCATAGCATGACCACAGGGACATATAGTCATGAATATCGTGCGATGCGCTCCTTTCAATATCTTCCTGCAATCGGGAGATAGTTTTTTCCTTACCATCTTTAAGAACTCTTTCAAAACTGCTCATGCCAACATATCCTGGGTAAATCAGGCCATCATCACAAGCCTTTCCAATCACATCCATATATCCTTCAGGATAAAGGTCAAGGATACAGCAGGCCAATTCGCACCAGAAATATGAATCAGGTTCCGCCTCATTCCCGGTAAACAGAGTCGCAAAGAAGTTAATCGTTTCGTCGCGCTCCGCAATCCCGGACACAGCGGCGTATGCCATTGCCTTCAACGCCGAACCTCTGCAATACTCATTGGCGTTTTTATTCAGGACCAGTTCCCTGATCTTATCAACAGAACTTCCGCAGGTAAGAAAAAGGGCTACAGGGAGTGTCTCTGTCTTCATGTCTCCGAAAAGGTCGCCCGTTAGTTTGCCGGGAAGACTGAATATTTTGACAATGACCTCGTGCGCCTTTTGTTCACGCCAGTGCGCCAGCAGTACGAGCGCATACGGATGAGCGTCATGCTCTTCATCGAGGTATTTCTGCGGATCAACCAGGATATTTTCAAGCAGGCCGATAAGGTGCGGAGTTATCTCCTCCCTGACCTCCAGCGCCGCATTTACCTCCGCACGCTTGTATTTGCCGTCGTAATGGTCTAATGCTTCAAGTATTTCATGAATCTTGTCAGTTGTCATATGTCCTTATCCTTCGCCTTTATTCAATCAAGATTGACACCCGTTGATTCCACAAACAAACTGAATGCCGTTGATTAGACTGTCTATTTGTTACCTGCAAATAGGACGCTATTCCATTACCGTCAAATTCATTGCCAGTGTAACAACAATTTATCTGTTTTTATTTTTTTCAGCATTAGGGAATGAGATTTATAAAATAATGTCTTTCTTAAATACTCTTATTCCAACCTTCCTATCTAATTTTTCTTGTTTTCTTTCCACTTTCGCCATTTTCTCCTGCCAACTCGCTATTATAGAAAATCCTTTAACACCAGAACCTCTATCTCTTTGACATGTTTGAGATGCTTGTCATTTGTTATAAACAGATCGGCATCGGCATCAATAGCTGTCGCAATTTGAACAGCGTCTATCGTTCTGAGATTCGGATATTTGCCTCTTAACCTTCCGGCCCTTTCAGCTATGGATGTTGATATCTCCATTAAGATGAGATTCCTGCCGTGTTTAAGGAACTCTGCAAATTTTCTTGCCAGCTTTTCATCACCTGTTTCGATTGGCTTTGATAATACCTCGGTAAGAGTTAGAACTGAAGAAACGGCGCTGACGCTGACGGACTGGAAAGAATCTACAATGGCTTTAGAGAGAGGGCCATAGTCAGGATGAGCCTCAATGTAATATATAATAGGCGCTGTATCTATAAAGATAGTGTTATACTTATTGAGCTTGTCAGCAAGGATCATATACGATCCTTCCTCAGACGATTAACATATTCCTGAGCATCCTCTCCCTTCCACAAACCTTTTCCAAGCCCGTAAAGCTTGCTCCAATCAAGCTCCTTTTTTATAACTTGGGAAGACATTCTTAACTTGTGGGCAAGCATCTCTACAAGCCTTAATTGATCCTGTGGAGGAAGACCGGCTATCTCACGTTCGACTTTTTCTAAAACAATTCCCTTTTGCATATTAATACCCCCTATGGACAGCCTGTCCAGCGCGTTTTAAATCCTCTATAAGCTCTCCCTTATCCATATCTATAAAAGGAATGCCAAGCCTTGAAGCAAACCTTACGAACTCAAACCGTTCCATATATAGCAACTGGCCGGCCTTGCCGCTGGAGATTTCACCAAGCCTGTAAAGCGCCAGAACCAGATATTCATACACCCTTGCCGGGATGTCTTTTTTTCGCTTAGCAACCTTATGCAATATCTCTGTGGGGATAGATAGCGTTATCGTTTCCATTTGCATATAAAACCTCCTTTGCCTGCGGCATTTGAACTTAAACCTTACCCTATCTTATCCACACACTATTGATTAAGTCAACCTTACCGGGCTTATCTCACTCCTCGCCTATCTTATACCCCCTCGGTGTCACCATCAAACCGTCAACCACATACGTTGTGGAATTGCCGATTATGATGGTCGTAAG
>JACQYJ010000196.1 GCA_016208525.1 Deltaproteobacteria bacterium
AAACAGGTCCCTGACCCTTGATGCCCCGACTCCTACAAACATCTCAACAAAATCCGAGCCTGAGATGGAAAAGAACGGGACCCCGGCCTCGCCTGCAATTGCCTTGGCCAGGAGGGTCTTACCGCTGCCGGGTGTGCCCATAAGCATCACACCCTTAGGTATCCTCCCTCCCAGCTTTGTGAACTTCTGGGGGTCTTTCAGGAACTGGATTATCTCAACAAGTTCCTCTTTCGCCTCTTCTATCCCGGCCACATCCTTGAAGGTTACCTTCTGCTGCTCAGAAAGGAGTTTGGCCCTGCTCTTCCCAAACGCCATCGCCTTCCCTCCGCCAGGCTGCATCTGCTTCATGAAGAATATCCATACACCGATCAGGAGAAGCATCGGGAACCATGAAACAAGGATATTAATATACCACGGCGGCTGGTCTTCAGGCTTTGCAGAGACCCGGACACCTTTTTCCCTTAATATTTTTATCAGTTCAGGGTCATTGGGTGTGTAGGTCTTAAAGGTCTTTCCACCCTTGTGCTTCCCGCTGATATCGTTTCCCTGAATCAGCACCTCTTCTACCTCACCCTTCTCAACCGATGCAATAAAGTCGCTGAATATGACCTTTTCAATCTGCGCCTGAGGAGGCTGATTGAACATATTGAAGAGCAGGATCATCATCAATATAAGAACCAGCCAAAGGGCAAGGTTTTTCGAAAGTTCCTTCACGTAATCCCCCTTCACGATCTAAGATTTATACCAAGTTGCTTTCAAACATCCACTATTAAGCCTAATGAAAGCTTACCTGGTATTATATCTACTATCAATCATAGATAATTACCACAAAACCCCTGTTCTTACAATATCTTTTATACCAGGTTGCTTTCAAACATCTACTATTGGGCCTAATGAAAGCTTACCTGGTATTAAACCTAACGTCTCCCCTCACCCCTCTTAAAATGGAGCTTATCATGTTCCCTCGACACCGTTACGCCGGGGAGGTGAAGGCTCCACCTCCCTTCTCCAGAATCGATAAGGCTCAAGATGTCCGATATGTGCTGAAAAGATACTCTTTTCAGGTCGCCCTTTACCGCCTTTATTCCTTTCCTTATAACCCTTGACGATACAGCCGGATGGAGAACTTTTATATCCGAGAATGTCATAGTAACAGTTACTGGGGACAGTCCCGATTCTACGACTTCGCTGCGCTCCGTCCGTAAATCTGGGACAGTCCCCTTCATATCATGACTGGCGACTGTTGTATATATACGGTCTGCCTCCATATCAAGGAACTGGTTATCTCTATGGGAAACATCAGCCGTCCTGACCAGGGTCTCTTTTATGTTAGGGTTGTATCCTTCCAAAAATGGGAGAAGCTCCGTCCTGACCCTGTTTCTCATATAGTCCATCTTAAGATTAGAGATGTCAGTAACAAATGGGATATTTCTCTCGGATATATATTTCTCAATCTCTTTCCTTGAACAGTCTATCAACGGCCTGATAATCAGAAATTGCGGATTGCGGATTGCGGATTGCGGAATTTCTAAATCTGAACAAGTGAGCGCCCTGACCGGCGGGATCCCACTTAGACCAAGGGGGCCGGAGCCCCTGAGAAGCCTCATCAACACCGTCTCTGCCTGGTCATCTGCTGTATGGGCAAGCGCAACCATCGAAGCGCCGGCCTCTTCGGCTGCCTCTGCAAAAAAGGCGTATCTCGCCTTCCGCGCAGCCTCCTGTGCAGACAGGCCGTCTGTTTCTTTAATAGCCGGGACGTCAATAGACCTTATAATAACTGGTAGACCCAGTAATGCGGCGGTCTTTCTGACAAATTCCGCCTCGTCAGCAGCCTCTTTTCTGAAGCCGTGGTTCAGATGGGCTGCTTTCAGTGTAATACCATATTCATTTCTGATATCCATGAGTAGATAAAGAAGGGCCATAGAGTCCGGTCCACCTGACACACCGACAAGGACAGTCTCTCCATTGCACAGCATATTATATCTTTCAATAGTCCTCTTAGCCTTTTCCCTTATTGTCATCATCGTTATGAACAAAAATGAATAGACCCCTGCCTGACCCATATAAAAGCATAATGAAAACCTGATAGTATGGTTAATGCCGCGGAAAGATATATACTCCCGGTAAGGAAAGGCTGCAATGCCAAAAGTGGCAATGCTACAGACAGGGCAATAACAATGGTGGTTAACTGAAAGAAGGTAGAGACCTTCCCAAGAAGGGTAGGCCGGATCTCAAAAGATTTATGATTTAAAAATAAGATCGCCACCCCGGTCAAAATAAAGATATCCCTGCTTATCACAAGCACAGCAAGCCAGGGCGGGATGATGCTTATAATTGCCAGTACTATATATGATGAGACCAATAGGAGCTTGTCGGCGATAGGGTCAAGGTATGCGCCGAGAACGGTTTTCTGGCGGAAGACCCTTGCTATAAAGCCATCCAGGGCATCCGTAACACCTGCAATCATGAAGACAAGAAAGGCATAAAACGTCTGACCATAGATCAGAAGGATCACAAATATGGGAACAAGAAGTATTCTAAAGAGTGTCAGGAGATTTGGGATGTTCATATCGCAACGCCGCAGATGGATTTTTTACGAAACCGTTATTCCTTATCCATCTTCTGGTTCCATAGTACCCAGTCGCTTTTGTCTTCTTCAGGCGAAAAAGATACAGGTTTTGAGGCGGCTCCTTCAGGAGAGACAGATATTTGCTGCCAGGATTTTACTATGTAAGACCACTCTTCCCTGCTCACTTCATGAGGGCCCGGGACTTCCTTGGGACCTGAAATATATTTTGGCTTTCTGCCGTTCTCCTGACTTTCAGTTGGAAGGCTACTCACAGACACTTCACCTTCATAGACCTTAACCAGTGAAGAGAGGTCTTCATTGGCATCTATCCGGAATGTCGTCCCCCTTATTCCGGCAACGGCAGTGGCGGTCTTAACCTCAAATTTAGAGGCCTTTTTAAACTTTTTAACCTTGGACCAGACCTTGCCGAAAAAAGCCTTTATTTCAAACCCACGCTCTTCCTCCTTAAACAGGAGACTCTCCACTTTAATTAAGGTATTTTCAGAAAACCGAACCTTGCTTCCGTCTGGCAGTGTCAGTTCCAGTCTTGTTCTAACGCCTGTTTTCACACTCTCATTTGCGCCAAGAAATTCCCCTTTCATAAAAGGCTTCCAGTCCTTGCCGTCTTTGGACTTAAAGGCAGAACCTTCAAGATAAGAGGCCAGCGCCTTTCCTTCTGCAGAAAAAGAAATGGACCATGAAAGAATAACCAATACTATAACCAGCAGGTATCTAAATAAGATTATCAATTTCATCCCAATCCCCCTTTTTCAATTAACGCGATGTTAAACCCCATTTCAGGCCTTTCAAGATATGATTCATTCTAAAAAACAAAATATTAACCGCAGAGCTCCGCGGTGGGAATAAGAGTTTTTACGATTTTATCAAGATATAGAACCGTTTTCCAGTTTGTCCCCTATCACGCCTACGGCATTGCGCCGGATTCGCCGGATGCCGGGCTTTCCCCTTCATCGTTTACAGCCGTGACAACATAGGTATCATATCTTTAAAAAATGATTTTTGAAGGTTTGACCCCAAATTCATTAAATTCATTCAGCCTTTTATTGCATATATCAGAAACTCCCTGTTTCCTTTCGGCCCAAATATAGGCGACTCAACAACTCCTATAACAGACAGCCCTGAGTCAGTACAGAACCCTTTTATCTTCTCTACAACCGCCTTCTGTTTGGTCTCGTCCCGAACCACTCCACCCTTCCCTACTTCCCCCTTTCCCACCTCAAACTGGGGCTTTATCAGGGCAATCAGGATACCATATTTACCAATAAATTCGACTGCTTTTGGGATTATCTTAACAAGTGATATAAAGGATGAATCAATGGTTACGAGATCAATATCTTCTGGAATAACTCCCCTGTCGAGGTACCGTATGTTCTGCCTCTCAATATTTACTACCCTATGGTCGTTCCTTAGCCTCAAATCAAGCTGACCGTAACCCACATCTACGGCATAAACCTTCCTCGCCCCTCTCTGCAGGAGGCAATCTGTAAATCCGCCGGTTGATGCCCCTACGTCCATTGCAACCTTCCCGGAAACGTCTATTTTAAACTCATCCAGGGCCTTTTCGAGCTTGAGTCCTCCCCTGCTTACATAAGGGATGTCCTCTCCAGCAAGAACTATATCGGCATCGGCCAAAACCATCTCGCCTGCCTTATCCACCTTCTTCCCCTTGACCATGACCTTCCCGGCCATGATAAGGGCCCTTGCCCTCTCCCTGCTCTGGACAATCCCTTTATCTATTAGCACTTTGTCGAGACGTTCTTTGGATAGTTTCTGCAATTTACTTCCGCATTCCATAGTGAACGCCCCTTACAAGAGCCCTAATTTTTCCATCAGCCTTTCAAGCCTTTTATCAACCCTTGCCCTCTTTGCCAGGTTGCGCAATCTCTGTAAATCATAATCGGCTTCTAATAAAAGCTTTGACGCATCTGCTACATCCTGAAAGCTACCTGCCCTTAGTTTGAGCGTTATCAAACCCTCCGGCCTGACCAAAGGGATAGACAACCCCTTCAATACTTCAACAACCATCCCGTTTTCAACTATCTCACCTTCCCATTTCCGGTCAGTGAATATTATATCAACAGGAACATCCTCTCTCGATATGGCTTTTATGCAGAATTTTATATCATCTTCAGGCCCGCCTGTTTCGAGCCTCCCTTTGAAGCCTGAAATTAAAAGCTTCTTAAGGACTTCTTCAATTGCTGAGCGATTAGTGACGGATAAATCCGCCAGGATGTCTATATCCTTTGTCGCCCGCGGCGCAATCCAGCCGCCTACGGCCAGCCCGCCTATAAGAGCGTAAGCCTTAACCTCCCGAGTATTTTCTAGAATTTTAATAATTTCTTTTAGGGTCTTTTCCATATTAGCTCATTCGAAAGCCGGATGGCTTCTTGAAGCCTCCCGGCTACCGTTTTTGGGGTAGCAGACTTCAAGACCGGATCAGTCCTGACCACTTTTCTGTCAGGAAACAATTCATCGTAGAGGTCCATAGTCTCATCATAACTTAAACCTTTAGTTTTTTTCATTCTTACAGCCTCCGTAACTTTTGCGCCGGACTTCCTTCCCGAAGGGGACATTTATCAATTCAGTGCAAGAGAAGCCTGACTGCCGCAGCTATCCCGTCCTTATCAATCCCGTACCTCTTCCTTAAAGAATCCTGTCCGCCGTGCTCGATGAACTTATCAGGGATTCCAAGCCTCCTCACCTTTATCCCGGTCGCTCCCTTCTCCTCAAGCATCTCAAGGACAGCGCTCCCGAAACCTCCCTGAAGCACATTCTCCTCCACTGTAAGAAGCTTTCCGCTCTTACTGACCTCACTTAGTATAAGTTCCGCATCCAGTGGTTTGACAAACCTGGCATTTATGACCGAGGCATTTATCCCGTCCTTTTCAAGCTCGTCGGCAGCCGATAAAGCAGGATAAACCGTTGAACCTATTGCAGCTATGCAGATATCCTTGCCATCCTTCAGAACCTCCCCCCTACCCTTCTCCAATTCTTTTGTAACCTCAACCTTATCCTTAATCTCCAGGTCAGGGACAGATCCCCTAGGATACCTTATGGATACCGGAAGCCCCCACGAGAGCGCGCCTTTAAGCATCTCAGACAACTCACCCCCGTCCTTCGGAGCCATGACAACCATATTGGGGATATGTCTAAGGTAAGAAAAGTCGAACAGCCCATGGTGGGTAGGCCCGTCTGCGCCAACTATCCCGCTCCTGTCAAGGGCAATGACCACAGGAAGCTTCTGCAGACATACGTCATGAAGTATCTGGTCATAGGCCCTCTGCATGAAGGTCGAGTATACAACTACAACAGGCTTGTACCCTTCACAGGCAAGTCCTGCCGCAAATGTAAGGGCGTGCTGTTCTGCGATCCCTACATCAAAAAACCTGTCAGGGAACTTCTTTCCGAACCTCTCAAGCCCTGTCCCCTGAGGCATGGCAGCCGTAATGCCCAGTATGCCGTCATCTTTCCCGGCCAGTTTCAATTATGCATCCCCGAAGACGTCCGTATAGGAGCGTTTCTCTCCAAGTTTGGTCGCCTTTCCGGTTGCGATATCGAACGAGCCGACCCCATGAAACTCG
>JACQYJ010000197.1 GCA_016208525.1 Deltaproteobacteria bacterium
AAGAGTCCGGTTTTGAATTTTTGCCAACAGTCAATAAACCTAAAAAATGCACTTAGCCACAGACTTTCACGGACAAAACACAGATATTTTAAATAATTATCAAAAATAATCGAATCACCTTTTGGGTAAAACAATTTTTCTTTTGAGATGTTTGTTTATCAGGGTTTGTCCGCTTTTGTCCGTGGCCAATTGCCGAATTTAGGATAAAGGATCTGGTCCTGAGTTTTTCTCAAGCAGGATTTAGGTTATAGGCGCTTAGTCCGTGAAAGTCCGTGGCTGATTGCAGGATTTGGGTCATAGATTATCCATGCATAGACTCAATAAGGCCGGATGCGCTATAACCCTATTCCTTCCGCTCCTCTTCGCCTCGTAGAGCGCAGCATCGGCCCTTCCTATAAAATCCTTCACTGTATCACCTTTGACGTATCCTGTGATGCCTATAGAGCAAGTAATAGATATTACCGTGCCTTCAACCACGGTCTGGAGATCCTGAACGCGCTGCCTGACCTTGTCGCAAAATTTGAAGGCGCCCGCTGCATCTGTAAATGGTATGTAAATAGAGAACTCCTCCCCTCCGATCCTGCCTACAACGGTTGCCTTCCTTATCTCAGTGCTTATAGCCCCGGCAAACTCCCTGAGGATTACGTCGCCTGCGTGGTGGCCATAGGTATCGTTTATTTTTTTGAAGTGGTCTATATCGAGTATGGCAATGGAAAGGGGCTTCCCGTACCGCTGGGCCTGGGCAATCTCCTTCTCCAGCGTCTCAAAGAAGAACCTCCTGTTGTATAGCCCTGTAAGCTCATCCTTTATACTCAGGTTGTAAAAGAGCTCTTCTCTGGTAATATCTCTGAGGGAAAAGAGGATTCCCAGTTCAATCCCTGTAATATCCCTGAGGAGAGATGAAGAGAACAGGAACAACTTTTCATTCAATTGTAACTTGCCGTCTACAGTCTTGCCGTCAAGGATGGCCGAGGATTCATCTTCTGGAAGTGTCCCGGCGCCGGAGAGGATCTGCTTAAAGGGCATGCCTTTCAAAAGGTCGGGAAACACCTCCTCGGCAGCCCTGTTGTAGAAGTTTACCTTTCCTGATGCGTCAATAAGCACCATCACATCCCTTGAGTTTGTGATTAAATTGCTAAGCCTTAACTCTTCTGTTATGTTATTCATTGTGATAAGGAATAATCCTTCCTCGCCTGAGAGTGTAGGATAATTGAAAAAGCCAAGTTTAATCTGAAAAAATGTTGTTGCCCCATCTCTCAGGGCAACCGGGACAGCGGGCAGATCCAGCGCCTCCGCCTTTTCTATATGCCTTCTGATAAGATTGGAGGCAGCCGGCTCAAATGTGAAAATGGAAAACAGGTCTTTGCCCTCAGTCTCACCTGCTGCAAGGCCGAATATATCCATGATCGTCTTATTCATATAAAGAGGTTTATAGTCGCTGCGGTAACCGGCCATAAAACCGACAGGGGCATGCAAAGGAGATAGGTTGATAAGTTTTTCTCTCCCCTTGATGTGACTTTCCATTGAATAGGTAAGACTGTAGAGATAATCAAGGATCTGGACTACAACAGTGAAGGTTAAAAAGCCAAAAAAATAAGAAAGTATGATGACAAATACCGCCCTGCGGCTAAGCTCCAATCCAAATACAGGGTAATGGGGTATTGATAATTTTTCAAATATCTTCCCGAAAATCTGCGGCAGTCCCATACTGATAAGATACTCTGTCAGGGCAGTGTCTTCAAGGAGGTATAAAGCGGCAAGCAGCCCGGCGCTTACAAAGGCCACAGGGACCGAATACCATCGGGAATATAATATGCCGGCCGCACTGCATGGGAATATATATAACAGGAATAATATAAAGCACTCTACTCCGCCAAGGTAGTGAATGGTAACGGTTATCTGAAATAACATAAGGAGGATGGAAAGGGCTGTAAAGCCCCGCACATAGCCTTCCCCCATACCTGACCTCTCTATAAAATAGTGTAATAAAATATAAGATCCGGTAAGGACAAGATTGAACCTTAAAAGGGTCATGAAGTGTATGGGGTATTGCCAGTAATACCTCATCAGATAGGTCAGGATAAGAATAACCAGGAGGGTCGGAAGGTATACATTGTCTATTACTTTTTTCCGTTTCAGAAATTCGTTTAAAGTCATGAGCCTCTTGCAAAGGTCCTTAACCACAGGGACCCCGAGAAAAGATGAGAGGCACAGAGGACAAAATTATAATATTTAAGAAAAACCTCTGTGTTTCTCTGATTAATCTCTGTGAACTCTGTGGTTCAAATAGTTTTGCAATTGCCTCCCTCGTCATCTTTTTATGTAACTACTCAGGTTGTTTAGACTGTAGTCTATTAGGACTGCGCAAAGAAGGAATCTCTGAGCCTTGTGTGAATCAGCATGTTTTTCCCTCCCTATCCACCTAAATACCTACAGACTATCCACCTGAGTAGTTACTTTGCCATTCTTGCAGTATAAACTGCGCTATGAACGGTTACATCTGCCTTTCCGGGAGAGACCCCTAATATTTCAACCAGTGGATCCAGCCCTTGAAGGGCAGGCGCAAGGGTATTGTTGAGGGTATCTCTTATTTCTGCTGCATCAATGCCGGCGCCTGCATCCAGTTCTGTGTTATTAATAAGGGAGGTGAGGAGACTGGAAACTGTGGTACCGGCCTCGCCTTTTACCGATTCCTTAAGCGGCGCTTTATTTAGCGGTGTAAAGGTCAGAACACCTTTGGCGCCCTGGGCATCCATATATGATTTGGCTTTAACCTTGAGAGGCGGTTGGTTGAGGATGGTTGCCTGACCAAAATCAGCCTCTGTAAAGTCTTTATTGGTGGAATCGAAAAAGTCTTCAGTTATGTCTCCCAGAAATGACCTTGCTGCTGAAACAGACGCATCCATTGTCGCTGAGCCTTTGTTTGCTGCTTCGATATTGGTAACAGTTGCGCTGCCGCTGCCGAGTTCAATATATATAGGCACTCTGAGGATTACAACCTGTTCTCCAACCTGTGTTTCAACCTGCGCATCAAGAAAAAGCCTTGCGGCAGCAGAGTGAAGGGTTGTGCCCTCGTTTGCCAGGACGATAACAGGCGCCTCTATGAGCTTTAATTTAAGGTTCACGTCTGCAGGGGGAAGGTCCAGCCCTACATCGGCTGTGATGCCGCTTTTATTGTTAAAGACCCCGATAGATGTTGTCAGCAGACTGAGGAGGTTTATATCTGCTGTGGCAATGGCCCCGTAGTTTGTTTCAAGCTGAATGATTTCCCCTAATGTCACTTTCTGCGTAAGCAAAGGGATCTGCGACCCGAGTGTTCCAAGGGCTGCCTTTGCCGTGGCATCTTCAGTCTTTAAGGCGTCAATCATTATATCAACCATATCAACAAGGGTGACATCTGTCTTTAACAATTCCCCGGTAGTCGCGGCGCTAAATTTAACTTTCGCCAAATCCAGGAATTTTACGAGGTCTATATCGGCGGACGCAAGGCCCTGCCATCCTCCCACTTCAAGATTTATGCCTGTCCCGAGAAGGCCGCCAAGCAGAGAGTTCAATAATGACGATTTATCCGAATCTATGGAGA
>JACQYJ010000191.1:0-5311 GCA_016208525.1 Deltaproteobacteria bacterium
CTCGCCCCTTCGGAGACAAGGATGTTTGTGCCGAAGAGGGTAGTGGGGTGGAATTGGATGAACTCCATATCCTTCAGAGGGACGCCAGCCCTGTACGGGACAGCCATACCTATCCCTGTGTTTATCAGGGCGTTGGTGGACTTGCCGTAGAGCCTCCCTGCCCCTCCTGTGGCGAATATCACAGCATCAGAGGAAAATGGGACAAGCTCTCCTTTCTTTATATCCAGGGAAATAAGGCCGAAGCAAGTCCCATTGTCTACAGCCAGAGAGGTTACCAGGAACTCCGAGTAGATAGTTATTTCATGATAGACAGCCCTCTCGAAGATGGTATTAATAAGGGCGTGGCCCGTCCTGTCGGCGGCATAGCAAGTCCTCGGGAAATCAGCCCCTCCAAATGGCCTCTGGGCAATCCTTCCGTCGTCGTTCCTGCTGAACGGGCATCCCCAGTGCTCCATCTCATAGACGAGCCCCGGCCCCATCCGGCACATCTTCAACACAGCGCCCTGGTCAGCAAGGTAGTCGCTCCCCTTAACTGTATCGAAGGCATGGGTCTCAGAGTTGTCTGACGCGGCGAGGGGGTTATTCCCTATGGCAACGTTAATCCCTCCCTGGGCGGCAACGGTGTGGGACCTCAGGGGATGTACCTTTGAGATGATGGCAGTATCTATACCCCTCCTGGTCAGCTCTATGGCGGCCCGAAGCCCTGCCAGCCCCCCTCCAACTATTATGGCCTGATGATAGATCATAGGATTCGCCTACTATACTACATCTTATGGAAATCTCTATTGCGCTTTATGACATGATAAATATAGTTAACCATGTCAAAATTATGAAGCGATTAGGTGATGGGATTGTGGGCGGTCCGGCGGATCGCCCGTCGTTGATTCGATAATGATGAGGTTTGTAAAAAGTGTATCCTCGACCCTTCCTATGTCATTCTTTCTGCGGAGAGATATTAAATAGGCTTTTTGTCCATAGTTCTCCTGTACTCCATAGCCTCCCTGCTTATCTCCCTTACAGTTTTATCGGGCCAGAGTTTTTTACGCCATTCCGTATAATCGAAAGAATCCCTGTGGATCATGGAAATAAATTTTTCCGCTTCCACCATCCCCAGTTTTTCAACGAGGACATTCATGCCGTCATAAGCGATTTCGACTTCACTTCTCATTGTTTTTTTCCTCCCTAAGTTCCCAGAATTCAACTGGATTAACAATCGTTATCATGCCTATATCAGGGCTTTTACGTAATATATCTTTATCCGTTGTAATAAACCAGTCACATCTTGCAGAGATCGCACATGCGATATGTAAAGCGTCATGTGACCTCAACCCCACTTGCGCAAAGCTCTCAGCGCACTTAACAACTTCTTCCGATTCTACGATATCAATTTTTGCCAAATCACGCCAGGCCGCGATGTTTTTTTGTTTCAGAGGATAAGGATTCTGGCTGTTTTCATAGTCAAGGACAAATGACCATGCAAGCTCTATATTATCAGATTTTACGTCCTCCTGAATATAGAGTTTGGCCTCCGACTCCAGCCTTACCACAACAGCATCCTGATTATCGTAAGGACGATTAAAACAGCAGTTATCAAGATAAATCCTCATAAATCAACTCCTATAAAACCATTGCTACGACATAATAACGGCGGATTTTGTAGTTCTCAAACACGGCAGGTGAGTTTTCTGGCATTTTGCACCTGTATATCGTCTTGAATATAAGCTTCGGATGTTTTTATGTTGTTTAGTGCTCTGCAAAATCTTCCCACGGGACAATAGGGATATCCCGCTCTATTCCGATAGTGCTTGCAATTTCATTAACAAACTGCCGGAACTAATTTGTTTTAGAGTTTTTTGGAATTACACCTAAAAACTGCAAACCACAGAGAACACAGAGATATTTTTGGGGATAAAAACCTTTGTAACCCCTTTTCTTCTCCGTGTCCTCATGATGTTGATTTTAAAAATTACTGGGCTTTTATAACTCACCTTTTGAGTGCGCGGAGAGAAGATTTAAAACAGGTTTTTCCCTTTCGGCATTAAAGGGTTTTCTCTGTGTGCTCTGTGGTTCGATTGCAGGATTTAGGTTTTACCTTAATTTTGGTGTCCACTTTTTTCAGCTTACCTCAGCCGAACCGAGATTGATTATCATGCAGCCAAGTAAGGCTGTCAAGGGAAGCCTTGCGGTTTTTTAAGAGCCGTTTAAAGGCAAGCGAAGCATTCTTAAATGAGGATCGGGGAACGGGATGCGCCCCTTTTATTAACAACTCACAGGATCACCCAGACTGCATATCCCATAAATATAACGGTAAAGGATACAGCCCCAAAGGCCAGCCTCCTGTGCCCCCTTGCCATGTCAAAGAAGTCTATCAGTAGAAGCCTTATGCCGTTGGACATGTGGATCACAACGGCAAGTATCGTCAGGAGCTCCAGGAGGCGGCCAAGAGGGTTTTCCAGTGTTGAAAGAACTCTGTCATATACATCGGGGCCGAAGAGAAGCGCCGTGCTGTGAAGGGTTATGTGTAAAAGGAGGTATATGGTCAGTGCAACCCCTGTGACCCTGTGCAGGGAGAAGGCATACTGCCCGGGGTGCCGGTTCAGATCAAGGTCTCTGATGAAGCCCATTACCTGAAACCTCCTATGGCAGCTATCCCAAGGACAAGGAAGATAAAGGCAATGGCTGGAATAGTGTAACCTATAGTCTTTAAAGATTTAGGGTTGTAATCAAGGATTACCCCCCATATCCCGTTTAATCCGTGGTATATGCAGGATAAAAGGAGGAGAAGGTCAAATACAATCCATCCCTTGTGGGAGAGCCTTCCTGAGACAAGGGAATAGGACAACCTCTCCCCTCCAAGGGGAAGCACAAGTATATGAACCGCCATCCCCAATACAAGGAATATGGCGGTGACCCTTTGAAATAACCAGTGAAGCATTACTTTTCCCCAGGTTCAGTCATCCTCTCGACATCCAACACCCTTTCCAACTCCTCACTGCTGATGATTTTGAGCCCTTCGTTCTGAATATTAGCCAATGTCGGCATCCGTGTCAAACCCCTCACCCTGTCCTGTGGCAAACTTCGGCTTTTTGTGGTTTAATCTATGGCATGAGAAAAAGGGTCATCATAATGGGCGCAGGAGGCAGGGATTTCCACAACTTCAACACCTGTTTCAGGGAGGACCCGGAGTTCGAGGTTGTGGCGTTTACAGCCGCCCAGATACCTATTGCCGGCGACAGGAGTTACCCTCCCCAGCTTGCGGTCCTTCTGTACCCAAAAGGTATACCGAGCTTTTCCGAAAATGATCTCACGAACCTGATAAAAAACCTCGGCGTTTCCGATCTCTTTTTTTCTTACAGCGACGTCTCCCATGAATATGTGATGCACAGGGCATCCCTCGTGAATGCCCTGGGCGCCGACTTTCACCTGCTGGGGGCGGAAAGGACAATGCTGAGATCATCAAGGCAAATCATCTCGGTCTGCGCCGTGAGGACAGGGTGCGGCAAGAGCGGGGTCACGAGGCTTCTCTGCCGTATCCTTAAGGAGATGGGGAAAGATGTAGTAGCTATCCGCCACCCTATGGCATACAGGGACTTTTTAAGGCAGAGGGTCCAGAGGTTTTCATCCCATGACGACCTTTCAGAGTGCACCATTGAGGAGAGGGAGGAGTATGAGCCTCTTATAGACTCCGGCATTGTCGTATATGCAGGGGTTGATTACGGCGATGTGCTGAGACAGGCGGAGAAAGGGGCTGATATAATCGTCTGGGACGGCGGGAACAACGACCTTCCGTTTATCAGGCCCGATCTGGAGATAGTGGTCCTGGACCCCCACAGGCCCGGGCATGAGCTCTCATTCTATCCTGGTGAGGCAAACCTCATCAGGGCCGATTGTCTTATAATAAACAAGATGGATACAGCCAGGGAAGAGGATGTAAAGAGGGTCACGGAGAATATAAAAGGTGTAAACCCCGAGGCAAAGATCATTTACACTGCCTCTCGTATCTCCTTGGAAGACGGGATGGATATAAAGGGGAAGCGGGTACTGGTGGTTGAAGACGGACCGACATTGACCCACGGCGGGATGTCTTATGGGGCAGGGGTTATAGCTGCAAAGAAACATGGGGCGGAGCTTGTGAAACCCGGACCGTATGCGAGGGGCTCCATCAAAGAGATACTCGATTCATATAACGGTCTGATGGAGCTTATCCCTGCAATGGGTTATTCAAAGGCGCAGATAAAGGACCTGGAGGATACAATAAACAGCGCCCCCTGCGACCTCGTCCTTATTGCAACCCCTGTAGACCTCGGTAAGATCATAAAGATAAACAGGCCGGCGGCAAGGGTAAGGTATGAGGTGGAGGAGATAGGGAGGCCCGGGATTAAGGAAATGGTGGAGGAGTTTATTAAGTCATGAAGAAACTTGCCATAGTTTCTATCGGCGGGAACGCCCTGATAAGGCGTGGTGAAAAGGGGACAATCGAGGAGCAGACTGAACACATGAATTCTGCGACAGCCTCCATCGCCAGGATATTTGAGATGGGATACAGCGTCGTCCTTACCCACGGCAACGGCCCCATAGTGGGATTCATTGTCATCCAGAATGAAGCGTCAAAGGAGACCATACCTCCAATGCCTCTCTATATATGCGATGCGGAATCCGAAGGCGGGGTGGGATTTGTCATCCAGCAGGCGCTTTACAATCGGCTCAAAAAGACAGAGATGATCAGGGATGTTGTAACAGTGGTCACCCAGGTTGTGGTAGACAGGGAAGACCCGGCCTTCTCAAATCCCACAAAACCGATCGGTCTTTTTTACACAAAGGACGAGGCGGAACTCCTCATAAGGGAGAAGGGATGGGCAATAAGGTAGGACAGCAACAGGGGATACCGGAGAGTCGTCCCCTCGCCAATGCCGCTCCGGGTCGTAGAGTCTGGTGTCATAAATATGCTTGCGGAGAAAGGGGTCATAGTAATAGCAGCTGGCGGCGGAGGCGTCCCTGTTATAGAACATCCGGACGGTACCCTTGAGGGGATAGATGCCGTCATTGACAAGGACCTGGCAACAAGCTGCCTTGCGGGGGAGATTGGGGCAGAACTTCTCATAATCCTCACCCAGGTAGACAGGGCTTATATAAACTTCGGGAAGACAGCACAGAAGGGGTTGGACAGGATGACCCTGGAAGAGGCCAGGAAATACCTTAAGGACGGGGAGTTTGCTCCCGGCAGCATGGGTCCAAAGATAGAGGCGGGCATAGAGTTCATTGAGGCAGGGGGCAGGGATGTGATAATAACAACCCCTGAGCTCCTGGGAAT
>JACQYJ010000191.1:5404-6883 GCA_016208525.1 Deltaproteobacteria bacterium
GGGATGAAAGAGGAGCATATAGCCGTCCGAAGCGCTGTCGGATTATTTGACATAAGCCACCTTGGACAGATTGAGGTCTCCGGCCCAAAAGCACTTGAAGCCGTACAGCTTGTAACTACCAACGACGCCTCGAAACTCACCGACAATCAGATCCAGTATTCCTTACTTTGCAACCCATCAGGCGGTATAATAGACGATGTAACCATATACATGTTCAACGAAAACAGGTTCATATTTGGCGTTAATGCGGTGAATGCCGATAGTGATCTGTCCTGGCTCAAAGAGCGGATCGGAGATATGGCCTCTGTGGTAAACCTGGGCCCTGAATATGCTGCCCTGGCCATTCAGGGGCCGCTTGCACAGCAGATGTTGCAGAATATTTGCGACGCTGACCTCGCCCTGATAAACTATTATCACTTCACCTTAAGTTATATCAATGGTGTAAAGGGAATCGTATCAAGGATTGGGTATACAGGGGAGGACGGCTTTGAGATATATATACCCGTATCTGCCGCAGAAGAAGTCTGGATCAGTGTCATGGAGGCCGGGAAGGACCTTGGGATAAAGCCTTGCGGTCTAGGCGCCAGGGATTCGCTGAGGCTTGATATGGGATACACCCTTTACGGAAATGATATCTCCGTGGACACAACACCTCTGGAGGCGGGGCTTGAGAGGTTTGTTAAATTCCAAAAGAGATCATTTATAGGAAAAGAAGTCCTTCAGAAACAGGCCCGGGAAGGGATAAAGAAGAGACTCACAGGTTTTGAGATGGTAGGGCGCGGGGTCCCGCGAAGACATTATCCGATCCATGCGGGAGGGAAGAGCGCCGGTGAAGTGACGAGCGGAGGCCAAGCCCCCTCCCTTAACAAGTTTATAGGGATGGGGTATCTGGAAAGACCTTATTCATCGCTGGGAACAAGGATAGAGATTGAGATAAGGGGAAAGATGGTCGAGGCTGTTGTGGTGAAAAGGCCTTTTTATAAAACCTAAATCCTGCAATCGAAACACAGAGCACACAGATTTTGCTTGTTGGCTTGCCGGCTTGCAAGCTTACCAGCTTTTTTATCTGTGCGCTCAAAAGATGACTTTTAAAAACACATAATTTTTAAGTCAAAATCACGAGGACACAGAGAAGAAAAGGGTTTTAAAAAGTTTTTATACCAAAATTTATCTCTGTGGTCTCTGTGGTTTGCAGTTTTTAAGTCAAAAAATGATTTAACCACAAAGGTCACAGAGTGCGCAAAGAAGAGCCATTTGATTATCTTTGTGTCCTTCGTGGTGAGAATGGAGATTTTATGCCTTACGTCCCTTATACCGGAAAAGATATAGAAGAGATGCTTCAGGCTGTGGGAGCGAAAGCTCTGGACGACCAGTTCCGAACCATTCCTGAAGATATCAGGCTCAAAAGCCTGCTAAACCTCCCTTCCGGCCTATCAGAGCAGGAACTGACGGCGGAGATGAAAAAGCTGGCCGGAAATA
>JACQYJ010000005.1 GCA_016208525.1 Deltaproteobacteria bacterium
TTTTGAGTGCACAGAGAAAAGATTTAAAAGAAGGTTTTTCTTTTGGTATTAAAGGGTTTCCTTAGTGTGCTCTGTGGTTCTATCGCAGGATTTAGGTAAAACTAAATGGAGGTATCAATGAAAAGGAAGTCTATCGTGAGAGCAAGCATAGCTTCATTTTTAATACTCTTCTTGTCCCTGACAGGAACGGCTTCAGCCGGAGGTGAAGTTACAAAGGAATATCTTGACCAGTTTAAACCGATTACAGAATCAGTTGTGGATAACCCTTCCAATCCTGTCACCCCCGCAAAGGTCAAACTTGGAAAGATGCTCTATTTCGACGTAAGGCTTTCAAAAAGCGGCTTTTTAAGCTGTAACACCTGCCACAACCTGTCCATGTTCGGGGTCAGCGGACTTTCTACAGACATAGGTCACAAATGGGTCATTGGCCCAATTAACGGCCCAACGGTACTGAACTCCGCCTTTAACATCGCCCAATTCTGGAACGGCCGGGCCAAAGACCTGGAGGAGCAGGCGAAAGGCCCTATTTTAAACCCTGGTGAGATGGCTATGCCGATTGAAACATATGTTGAAAAAAAGATAAACTCCATACCCGGATACAGGGCCTTATTTACAAAGGCATTTCCTGACGATAAAGAACCTGCTACATACAACAACATTGCCATGGCCATAGCTGCCTTTGAGAGGACCCTGCTGACACCATCCAGATTTGACAGATTCCTTACGGGTGATGCCAATGCCCTCACCGGCCAGGAAATAAGAGGCCTTAAGCTCTTTGTAGAGACCGGGTGCACTGGGTGTCATAACGGAATAGCTATAGGAGGTGGTTCATTTCAGAAGCTGGGGGTTGTAAAACCATATAAAACTGCAAGTGAGGCCAGGGGTAGATTTGATATAAGCAAAAAAGAAGAAGATATCAACGTGTTTAAGGTGCCGACACTTAGAAATATCGAGATGACTTATCCATACTTCCATGATGGAAAGGTTTGGCAGTTGGAGGAAGCGGTCAGGACTATGGCTGACATACAGCTTGGAACGGAATTAAAGGATAATGAGATTGCGGATATAGTTGCCTTCCTTAAATCGCTTACCGGGACAATCCCGGCAGATGCGCTTAATATCCCGATCCTGCCGCCTTCAGGAAAAGATACACAAACGCCGGATGCTAACTAATAAGGAGATTTAAGACTCCTGGATAAAGTTAGTGATTTAATAGATTGTCAATTGAAGGGGGGTGAGAAATTATGTGTGACAGCACAAAGAAGTATACATATATATGTTACGAGTGCGAGGCTGAGTCTGACGAGCCAAAGGAATGTTGCGGAAAGCCTATGGTAAGAATGAACGATTAACCCAAAAAAAGCATTTAGCCACGGACTTTCACGGATTTGCACTGATATTTCAAAGGCTTAAACAAAAACATATACTCACCTTTTGGGTAACATCATTATAAACAGTAACTGTTGGTTTTATCTGCCTTTATCCGTGTTCATCCGTGGCCAACTGCCGTTTTTAGGATTAATTACAAAGGAGGAAGGATGGATTGGATAGAGTTTTTAAAGGTCATGACTATAGATGAAAAGGGCGCAATAGCAAAGTATAAACATGCGGCGTCAAAGGCGACTGATCCGGGATTGAAGAAGATGTTTACAGGGATGATGGAGGAAGAAAAGATACACGTACAGCTTATAGAAGACAAGATCGTGCAACTACAGAAAAAGAAGGCTTAAAAAGGGGGGGGGCGAGATGGCAGTATGGATATGCGGTAAGTGTGGTCATAAGGTTGAAGGCAGGTGCAGACCGCAGAAGTGTGAAAAATGCGGGGCAAAGAAAGATGATTTCAAATCAGAAAAACAGGAACCGAAAAAAGGAGGGAAGTGCTGATGAAGAAGTGGAGATGCATGGTATGTGGGTACATACATGAAGGAGAGAATGCGCCAGCAAGGTGTCCTGTCTGTGAGGCGCCTGCCGGCAAGTTTGAGGAGATAAAGGCTGAAGCTGGAGAAACGACCAAAAACCTTTGCGCCAACTGGGATGGGGAGACTGAAGAAATAGGAATGTATCTGGCATTTTCAAAGAAGGCTGATGAGGAGGGTTACCCTGAGGTTGCCCAGGCCTTTGCAAAGCTTGCTATGGAAGAGGCATGGCACGCCGCTGATGTTTATCGGCTGCAGGGCAAAGTCAAGTCTACTAAGGAAAACGTTCAGTGGAGGGCAGAGGCAGAAAGGGGAGCCGAAAAAGGAAAGGCTGCCTGCGCCGAGGCTGCAATGAAAGAAGGTCTTAATCCGGTTGCAGGATGGTTCCTCAGGGCTTCGGCAGATGAGGGAAGGCATGCGGCGGTATTTGAGGGTCTGTTAAAGAGATATTTAAGTTAGCTATTATTAAATACTGTTTGGGGAGGTGTGCGATGACTGAGGCTTACGGATGCATGACATGTAATGTTGGGGCTACTGTGCCGAACTTCAGATTGGAGACTTACGAGCCGTCGAAAGGAGATTTCGGAGAGATCAGCCTTGAGTCCCAGATGGCGAGCAAGAAGTGGACGATACTGTTTTTCTATCCTGCTGACTTTACATTTGTCTGAGCAACTGAATTTGCTGCTCTGGCAGAGCAGTACGACAGATTCAAGAAGATGGGCGCCGAGGTGATAACGGTCAGCGCAGATACCAAGTTCGTGCATCTTGCATGGCAGAGAGAGGAGAAGGAACTTGCAGATGTGAAATTTCCCATGGGCTCGGATAAGGGAGGCAATCTGGCAAGAATGTTCGGGGTCTACGATGAGGCCACAAACCTTGCTTTGCGGGGGGTATTTATCATAAGCCCCGAAGGGAAGCTGTTGAATGCAGAGGTAAACTATTACAACCTCGGAAGGAATATTGACGAACTGATGAGGAAGTTCAAGGCAAACCTCTATCTTCAGAAGCACGAGGCGCAGGCGTGTCCCTCAAAATGGAAGGAAGAAGGGGACAAGACCCTTACCCCATCGGCTAAAATGGTCGGCAGGGTACACCAGGCATTGGAATAAAAAGTTCTTGCAGGGGCAAGGTATGCCTTGTCCCTGCAACAGAGCTTACATGGGGTAGAAATGATAATCCGATTAATCTCTATACTAATGAGAACATAACTATGACTACATTGTATTCGTCATCTCAAAATCCCCCTCAATCCCCCTTTTCCAAAGGGGGACTTGCTTTTCCCCCTCTTTGGCAAAGAGGGGTTAGGGGAGATTTTATAAAATTTATGTCTTCTTACCAATGAACTCATTAGTAAGTCCAAAAAAGCAAAGGAGATAACTTATGCCCATAATAACCTGGAGCAGCAATTTAAGCGTTAATGTGGCGGAGATGGACAGGCAGCACAGAAAGCTGATAGATATGATCAATGAGCTTTTTGACGCCATGAGTTCCGGGAAAGGTAAGGATACTATTGGAAAGATACTTGACGGCCTGACGGAATACACAAAGACCCACTTCGCAAGCGAAGAGCGGATGATGCAACTTCACAACTACCCGGAATTATCCACGCAGCAATCCGAACACATAAAACTTACTAAGCAGGTAACGGACTTGCATGAAAGATTCAAAAGCGCGAGCGGGAGCCTTTCTATAACACTTGAAACCATGAATTTCCTTAAAGACTGGCTGCAGAACCACATCCTCCAGAACGACAAGAAGTACGGGCCATACCTGAACTGCAGGGGCGTGAACTAAACATGATAAAGTCGTAAAAACTCTTTTTTTGCCACGAAGACACAAAGGCACAAAGAAAAAATCAAAATATAGAGGCATTTGAAGCCTTTTCTTTAACTTTGTGTCCTTCGTGCCCTTTGTGGTTAAATATATGGTAACTATTCAGGTTGTAGGGCGAATATGCCAGGAATTGAATCAAAACCCAATTTTCTCGCAAAGGCGCAAAGACGCAAAGAAAGGATGATATAGAAAAAGCAGTTAACCATGGATATTACAGAGAAAAACAAGAACATGATATTGATATCCGCTACACCAATGTGGTGAAGACTTTTGTAAAAAGTATTGCTTGATTTTCTTTGCGTTCTTTGCGGCTTTGCGTGAGACTATTTTTCTCATTCATTGCGGCCCCAGCAATCTTTAAGGTATTGCCGAGAGAGACGGCCGGAGATGTGGTAGGGGACATATTCCCCAAATACTGGATGATGGGGTACGTATGCGGGGTTTCCGCCCTTGCGACCATCATGCTGTTATCGCTGATGAAAGGGGTCTATCCATGGATCAGGATCGGACTGCTTGCATTAATGTGCGGTCTCGCCTTTTATTCAGGGATGGCGGTAGGCGCCAGGGCCGTGAGGGTTAAGGCCGAGATCCGCAAGACAGAGGATCCCTCAAAAAAGGAGATGCTGAAGGTTGAATTCAGGAGCGTCCACACGAAGTCAACGATACTGAACGCAATAATCCTGCTCCTTGGACTGATTGTAATTTTTATCACCTCATACAGCAAAGATTGACAACCTGCCAGGAACTTCTTTCTCTTCCCCATAAACGCCAGGACAGCATTTTCCTTTCAGCTTTCCCAGGTGTTACACTTCATTATTGATTCATTCGTAAAAAGTCTTTTCTGTGGTTCGACAAGCTCACCACGAACGGAATAAAGTCAATGATTTCAACCTGACCACCGTTCGCCCTGAGCTTGTCGAAGGGTGATTTGTGACTTTTTACGACTTCGTCAAAAATAATCGAATCACCTTTTGGGTGAAACAATTATTCTTTTGA
>JACQYJ010000192.1 GCA_016208525.1 Deltaproteobacteria bacterium
TCATGCCCTCGCCCTCAATAAATCCCCTTGGGCCCAGGCAGTGGGTTGATAAATTAAGGATGTCAAGAGGTTGTAAGTAATCATCCCAACGGTACCAGTAATAATCATAGTGGTTCTTTGGGAAGAATTAAAATAGTAGCAGTAAATTTCTCTTTTTTGCTTCTTTTTTCTCTTTGTTGATAATGTGAATATGTGGATATCTTCTTGCCTCGTCTCTCCCCGGCATAAATTTCATTAGCCAAATCCATCCAATAGTGGCAATCTTGTCTTTCGAGGTGAATAATGAGACAGGATTGTAAGACACCGCACACCTGCCTGCCGGCCAGGCAGGCAAGGCGAAGACGCTGCCAGTGGTGCAGTGGGTTATTTACGCCTGACCCCAGGACCAAAGGCCGCCAGCGGTATTGCTCAAAACCGGCATGCCAGACAAAACGCCAAAGGCTGAATGAGGCCGCCTGGCGGATAAAAAATCCCGACTGTCTGGACTATCAACGCGAACAATCACGCTCCTGGCGCCAAAACCGCCCTGAATACAGCCGTAACCGCCGCCTTAAATACCCACGCCTTCTCAAGATAAACCGTGATGATACAAGGGCGAGAATGCGAAAGATGCGCTTCCAAAGGCTGTTTGACAAAAGCAAGGTGATATTGACCCAACTTGTTGCCAGACAAGCAGATAAGTGTTACTTAACACATGGATACAGGTGGCTCATGGTGCGTTTGACAAAAGCAAGTCCATTGTCAAGACTGCCCTTTATGGGGGATAATCGCCTAAGGTTGAAAAGCGCGCCAAACTGCCTGCCGAGAGGCAGCCTATATGACCTCTCAGGCGTTTTATAAAACCTTAAAAATGGCGCGCGGAAAGGAGCGTTACGATATGAACGAAGCACCTTTGGTTAAAAGGGTGTTACACCTGCGCCAGGTCGAAAAGCTTTCCCAGCGCCAGATAGCCGAGACAGTGGGTATTGGCCGAAAGCGTGTAAGACGTATACTTGCTGGACCCCTACAAGCGGTATCGATCCCAAAAGCGTCCATTCTTGACGAATATAATAACCTGATCGCGGAGTGGTATAAACAATATCCCCGATTAAAAGCGACACAAGTGTATGAGAGGCTAAAAGAATACGGATATGAGGGCGGCTATGCCTCCGTGGCTCGTTTTACCCAGGAAGATCGCGCGCCGAAGAAGAGCTCATACCATCCCTTAACCTTCCTGCCGGGCGAAGAAGCCCAGGTGGACTGGTTCTTCTTTAACCACGAAAAGCTGGGACAGGTAGCGGGCTTTTTGTATCTTTTGTCGTATTCCAGATACGCGTGGGGGATCTTTTACCCGAAAACGTCTTTCGAGTTCTTCCTGGCAGGGCATATAGAATGTTTTAAGCATATAGGCGGCCTGGCCAGAAGACATAGATACGATAACTTAAAGAGCGTCGTCTTAAAACGGTCTCCCGATAATATTGAATACAATCCTCAGTTCCTGGACTTTGCCAGGTTCTACGGCTTCTCTATTTACGTATGCAATCCCTATTCCGGCAATGAAAAGGGGCGTGTTGAGAGACTAATCAGGGATATCCGCTCCTTCCTATACTCCGAGACCTTCGTTGATCTTAATGACCTTAATCAAAAATTCCACCTATATCTTGAAAGGCGCAATATGGCCGTTCACCGTTCCACAAAGAGGGCTCCGAAAGACCTTTTGAGCGAGGAACGCTTACTGCGTCTGCCGGAGGCCTCCTATCCCGCCAGGCGCGTTATTCAGGCAGCGGTCTCAAAGACGGCTCTGGTGGAATTCGAAACGAATAGATATTCTACGCCGTCATCATGCGCGGGGCAGGCGGCCGAAGTTATAGCCTACCCTGACCGTATCGAGATATGTATAGCCGGCAAGGTTGTGGCCGGCCACCAAAGGTCGTTCGATAAAAACAAAATGTTTCAGAATCCGCTGCACTCTGAAACGCTCTTAAATCAAACGCCTCAATTTAAAATGCGGCGCATCCTGCAGGTAATGAGTGGCATGGATCCTGCCTTCAATTATTTTTTTGACCATCAGGATAACGATGATGAGCGTATGATAGCGGCATATCAACTATTCGTATTGTTAAAGACCCACTCTAAGGGGATGCTTGTGTCGGCTGTCCGAGAGCTCAACGCGTTACCGTGTTTTAAGATTAAGGCCCTTATGAGCCTTTTACGCTTACCCGCTCCGCAAGAGCCCAAAGCCCTGTGGCCTAAAGACGCTCAGCTGTTAAATCTTACCTACGAAGAAAGGAGATTAGACGACTATGACCCAGATTCGCCAGATATGGGACAATCTTAGATTCGTATCCGACTGCTCATCATTTACGGAGGAACAAATCAAAACCATTATACCTATACTCAAGGATGAGGTATCCGCCAGGGAAGTCAAACGAATAAGATATTTATTGCAGCGCTCCGGTATAAAGAGGATAAAGCGCCTTGAGGACTTTGACTGGAAGTTTAATCCCGGGCTGCCGCGTACTGAGATTATGGATTTATACCAGTCTTAGTGGGATAGTGAGGTCAAAAACGCTGTTCTGATCGGCCCTTCAGGCGCAGGCAAGTCTCATCTTGCCTCTGCTATCTGTTACCAGGCCATACAGAAAGGCATCCCGACAGCCTTTATCACCTGCTTTGACCTGGTCAATAAATTCAAACACTCAACTAATAAATACGCGATGACGCAGTATTATTCCAATGTCAAGCTTCTGTGTCTGGATGAGTTAGGGTATGTCTTCCCGAGCCAGGAGCAGGCCAATGATATCTTTCAAATCATATCCAAGCGCTCGGAGATCGCCTCAACGATAGTAACCACGAATCTCATCCCGTCCCAGTGGGGCAAGATATTCGAGGCGGCCACGGCCACGGCTATCCTGGACAGGCTCAGTTTAAACGGGCGGTTTATTACCTGTGAAGGGAGGTCTTATCGGA
>JACQYJ010000027.1 GCA_016208525.1 Deltaproteobacteria bacterium
TGTGTATGTATGAAGGGTCACCAGGTTTTCTAAATCAGGGAGCTCGTAGAAGGTCGAAAAGGGGGTAAAGACACGGTATCCTACGCCGCCAACGTCTATTATGGAGTATTCCGGTGATTTATGGATGAGCTTTCCGCATAACTGAGCTATCATTGGTCTACCTTAAAAAATATAATTACAGACTAAACTCTTCCAGCCTTTCCAGGGCTAACAGCACTTCTGATGTAGTCTTTCTGACCAAGTCCTGATTAAACTCCAAGCCCCAATGCCTCCTTTAGGCACATCTTACGGAATGGCGCAAAGTCAAGGTAATCAAGGGTCGTGGCTTCCACAAATTCCGTGCTCGCATCGTCATCGTTCACAATAATAGCCTGGCCATCCTTTATAACATTTTTCCATCATTATGGAATAATATTAACAGGTTAAATTAGAGATGACAAGGGGATATGTTGCTGAAAGGGCTATCCTTCGGCAATCCTTCCAATTTCCTTTATGGGCAGTGTTGAAATATGATTGTCAATCGGGTAAGATTCCTCCCCCGGATATACGACAAATCCTTTTTTGCAGGATAGGTCTGAAAATGCCTGCCAGAATCCTTTTGAAATCTTTGGACTCAAGGAATACTTTACTTCCACGGCAACCGGCCGCTTCCGTCCGTCAAAAAACACCAGATCAATCTCGGCCCCTGCGCCTGTCCTGTAGAAGTAAGCCTCCCAATCTTTGGGTATTGATCCAATCACCTGTTCTATTACAAATCCTTCCCAGGAACTGCCTAGGGATGGGTGTCCCTGCAAATCATCCATAGACTGTATCCCCAATAATGAGTGAAGGAGCCCCGAATCCCTGATATAAACCTTCGGGGATTTAACCATCCTCTTTTTCATATTCGGGTAATACGACTGCAACTGTCTGGTAATAAAGGTTTCTGTAAGTATATCCAGGTATCTCCTGACGGTCGGGGCTGATATCCCAAGGCTGCCCGCCAACTGACTTGCGTTCCAAAGTTGGCCGTGCATGTGTGCCAGCATGCTCCAGAACCTTCCGAGGTGTGCAGCAGGGATATGTATCCCAAGCTGAGGGATATCCCTTTCTAAATATGTCTTAATGAACGACTGGCGCCATTCACGACTGTCTTCATCTGTTTTTGACAGATAACTTTCAGGATAGCCGCCCCTGAGCCAGAGCCCTGGGACATCCTTATATCCTGTTTCAAGAAGAGTGAACGGCGTCAGCTCATGGTAAATGATGCGCCCTGCAAGGCTTTCAGAGGCATGTTTAATCAGCTCTGGAGATGCTGAGCCGAGGATGAGAAACCTCCCTCCAACCCTTTTCTTGTCTACCAGGACCCTTATAAGAGGGAAAAGGGAAGGCATCCGCTGTATCTCATCTATTATTACAAGGGCATCTTCAAACTGGCCGAGATAGAGTTCGGGGTCCCGCAGTTTATTGAGGTCCGAAGGCAACTCCAGATCAAGAGACACCACCTTCTTGCCCATCTCCTTCTGTATCATTCCGGCAAGGGTAGTTTTTCCAGTCTGGCGTGAACCCAATATGCCGACAACCGGGTATTTCTTCAAAGACTTTTTGATCTGTTCCTGGCATTTTCTTCCGACCATCATGCTTGCATTTTAAAATAAGCGCTTTCAAATTGCAAGGATAAATTTGGAGCGATAAGAGATGACAAGGGGATTTAGAAAGGATTCGCCTTAGGGACTTCGGAATCATCATGCAGCTTCCGAGTATTTTTTCACTTCCAGCTGCAAGCGCTCGCCAAGCGCATCCGTAGTGACATCAATATCATACTGTGATTGCAACCCAAGCCAAAATTCAGGGGATGTTCCAAAAAATCTGGACAGCCGGAGGGCTGTGACGGCCGTTATTCTTCTTTTCTCAAGAACGATCTCGTTTATTCTTCGGGCAGGTACGCCTATATTCAGGGCCAGTCTGTTTTGACTCATTCCCATTGGCTTGAGAAACTCCTCGCTCAAAACTTCGCCTGGATGAACCGTGTGTAATTTCTCTTTTTTCATGGTGGCGGACACCTCTTTAATGATAATCTGTTATTTCAACTTCGTACGCATCACCACCACGCCAAATAGAGCCGATGCGCCATTGATCGTTAATTCTAATGATGGGATGCCAAAAGGGGACGCGCGCTAAAAGGGGACGGCGCTAAAAGGGGCTAAAAGGGGACGGGACCCTTTTCGAGAAAGAACTGCAATAATGCTCGGAATATGATTCATAGCGTAACTTAAAGGGTTGCGTCCCCTTTTCCCCAAGGCCTTTTCAGCATCTTTATCCCGATTCTCCCAAAGATAATCAATCTTTGGAAGCCTGTTTCTAAGGAAATTAGTGGAGAAAAGCTTTTGGTTGTACCAGGGGAAAAATGCTTTTTGGAGGGTCACTACTATCCCCCCTTTGAAACAAATCGTGCAGTCGCAGCGATCTCCTGGGCGATTATTTTTTGCCCTGGTTTGTCTGCCGGCCAGCCGGTGATATTTGCATGGTTCTTTGGCTCCGGTGTCGGCTCAATGCGTAAGGACTGTATTTTGACTGTAAGGGCCTGAATGTCCACCCTGCCGTATAGAGGGAGTGCTCTTTTATCAGCAACATTTTGCCCTATTTGCCACAGATCAGAGTCTGATAATCCTTTATGGCGAGTGACCGAGAGGTCGGGGTAGGGATAGGGAATAAAGGCATCTTGGCGGACTGTTTGATCATTTCGAATCCACTTACTGACTAAGACAAATCGGGCCAGAAACTCATCGTCGGTCACTGGCGGCAATTCGGTCTCATTGCTCATCGCGATTCCACCTGACGAATAATCCTCATGATATCTTCGGGCACTTCACCCCAAAAAGGTTTGGTCCCATATTTCTTTTCGGGTCCCAGCAGGGCGGCATAGTGTAATTCACCTTCTGGACTGATGCTGATAGACAGAGTGCGACGTGGAGACTTATACCACTCCAGCGTAATATGTCCGTCAGGTTCGGCTCCTACCGTCGGGGCTATCGTTCCCAGAGGTAAAGCTTCTAAAAATTCTTTAGTGTGCAGGCCCGTTCTATCGGGGACGGGCGCCGCTCCATATCCGTCCCAGTTTGCGACACTGCATTGCTTAACCATTTTATAAAGTTCATCAAAATTGGCCATTACTCCTAAGCCTAATGAATATGCGGCTTGCAGACGGCGACGCTCCTCAATGGATTGTTCAGCGATATACCGTGCCGTCTCGCTGGCAGCACGAGTGGAAACTGGGCTTAAAGCAAAGTTTGCATAAGTCACCATTTCGATTATCGGTATCATTTGAACCTCTCCATTGCTTTTGGCGCTATACTGCCATAAAAAACCTTGTTTTTCAACCAGCGCATCTCGGCCAAATATCGCTCAATTATATCACTTTCAGGTTGAAATGGCTCTATGGTAAAAACGTCAATATCAAGAATCAAACCGATCTCTTTGATAGTCGGTTTATCCGGTGGTTGTATTGTTCGCCTTATATTTATGGCATATGGGTATCCGGGAACGCCCAGTGCTTCATGATGAAAGAACCCCCCTATAGGAAGATCCAGACCTTTCGGTTTCTGTGGCAAGATTTGCAGATAGTCTTCTATCTGTTCATCCAAAGACAATACCATACGGTTAATAAAACGCAGGCCCACACGTTGAATCTCCGCAGGCTTAGCCAAATTCACATGTAGCTGCCATAGGCGAAGCCCTTCGCCGCAAAATTGTTCCCAACTGTCATAAGGCTGTAGACGGCTGAATGTAAAGCCATCGCGGTTAAATTGAGCGATATGTAACTTATCGGCGGATTCAAAGCGCAACCCCTTCCAACCCATGTCCTGGATCGCTCCCTCTGCCTTTTGACCAAGCTCTACCTTTAACTCATGTCTGAACTCTTGCTGAGACTGAACATTTGGATAGTCAGGCAGTTTGGTTTTAAGCTGATCCGTTACAAGAGGTTCATCCCAAGGTGCCTCTGCTTGCGCGCGAACCTCCATCACGGCCTCAACAATAGGGGCTTTTGGCAGGCGCACAAACGTCTCACTTGTGTTTATGCTAAATTTGGAAGGCAAGCTCATCTAACCTCTACTATGTCATAAATACGAATATGGGCAGAACTATACACCAGGGCATTCTAAATTGTCCACTCCTATCTGGCTGGTTATGATGTGGTTGGGTGTAACCTTTCAACTATACACTCCATCTCCCCATCCGTAACCCTTACCGCAACCCTGTCTCCCAACTTGACTTCAGCAATCTCCTTTACAACAGCGCCTGTAGAAAGGCTGGTAGTTATACTGTAGCCACGTTGCAATATGGCCAGGGGGCTCAGGGAGTTTAGGAGGCTCATATTCCTGTCGAGCTTCTTTTTTGAGAACTCCAGCTTTTGCCTTATTGAAAGACTCAACCTTATGGTCATGTCGTCAAGCCTTTGGGACAGCTGCCGCACCTTGTCTATCGGGCTCCTGAGCCGCCCTTCCATATTCCTGAGATGGGAATTAAGAAGGATCAAGCGCCCTTTTGATATATGGCAGAGTCGTTTGTAAAGGGTTTTGAGCCTCTCCTCTATCTCCACCTTATTTTGAACCACAAGTTCTGCGGCTGCTGAAGGTGTCGGGGCGCGGAGGTCCGCCACAAAGTCTGCAATGGTGAAGTCCGTCTCATGCCCGACTGCGGATATTACCGGAACCATTGAATTATAGATGGCCCTGGCCACTCCTTCGTCGTTGAAGGCCCAAAGGTCCTCTATGCTTCCCCCTCCGCGCCCTACGATTATCACATCCAGATCAGGAATGCCGTTCATCTCTCTTATGGCCTGGATGATTTCAGGAGGGGCCTCGACACCCTGCACCCTTACAGGATATATCATTATATGGAGATTTGCGAACCTCCTGTCCATGATATGGAGCATATCCCTTATCGCTGCGCCGGTAGGAGAGGTTATTATACCGACCTTCTTTGGAACAGGGGGTATGGGCCGTTTCCTGACCTTGTCAAAAAGCCCTTCTTTGGCGAGCCTTTCCTTCAGCTGCTCGAAAGCGAGCTGCAATGCCCCCGCCCCTACAGGCTCGATGTAGTCGGCCAGTATCTGGTATTCGCCCCTTGTCTCATACACAGTGATGTTTCCACGTAGTATTATGTGAAGGCCGTCCTCCAGCCTGAATCTCAGGAAACTGCCGCGTCCGCGGAACATCACTACCTTTATCTGGCTTTTCTCGTCCTTGAGCGTGAAGTATGTGTGGCCGGAAGAAGGGGTCCGAAGATTCGAGACCTCACCTTCGACCCAGACAAGGGCGAAGTTTTCTTCAAGTACACCCTTAACCATAGATGTAAGCTGGGAAACAGTCAGGACAGGCTTCTTCTGATCAAACATCTCCATGTATAGAGGCTACATCAAGACCATCGGCAAATCAAGGGATTTGTGGCAAGGAGGCTATAGCTGACAGAACGACAACGCTCCCGTTAAAGAGGTCTTTGATATATATGTGTTCTTCGGTGGAGTGGACCTTCTGCATACCGGTAGATATATTGATTGCCATTATCCCGTTCTGGTTGAAGATGTTTGCGTCTGAACCGCCGCCGGTTGTCGTATGGACCGGCTCCAGGCCGCACTCTTTATATATCTCGTCCAGAAATCTGAGGAAAGGTTCATTTTCGTCTATCCTGAACGCCTTGTACTCTTTACGGCCGGCAATTTCTAACTTCGCTCCATTCTGTCTTGCCAGAGTCTCAGCGGTATTAAATAAGGCCTGTTTCGTTTTCTCAAGGTCTCCTGTATTGTGGCTCCTGAGTTCACCCTTAATTATTACCTCTTTAGGTACCACGTTGGTCGCAGTACCGCCTTTTATTACTCCAATATTTGCAGTGGTTCCGGCGTTTATCCTTCCGTCAGGGACCTCAGAGATGATCCTTGCGGCAACCCTTATGGCGCTTATCCCATTTTCAGGCTCACTCCCTGCGTGAGCCGCCCTCCCTGTAATCTTCATCTCGTATGTGTGATGCGTGGGGGCTGCAATGACTATATTCCCGACGCCCCCGCTGGAATCAAGCACCAGGGCATGTTTACTGCTAAGTCTTGTAAAATCCAGGTTCTTCGCGCCAAAAAGGCCGTTCTCCTCTGCAGATGTGAATACTATCTCCAGGTCGCCGTGCGGGATCTCCTTTTCATTAATCACCGCAAGGACCTCCAGAATCTGGGCCAGGGCGCTCTTGTCGTCCGCCCCAAGCACTGTGCTCCCTGTTGTCCTGATTACGCCTTCCTCTATACTGAAGGCAATCCCTTCGGTGGGCTCTATAGTGTCCATGTGTCCGCTCAGGAGGAGAGGGGGGATATCGGCGTTAGTCCCTTTCTTAAGCGCTATGAGGTTAAAGGATCTGTCGTATTCCTGGAACTCCACATTACATCCGGCGTATTCAAGCCTCTTTTTAAGGAACTCCCCTATCTCTCTTTCATTGAAAGAAGGTGAGTTTATCCTGATAAGCTCAGTAAAGGTTTCTATCAGGCGGTCCTGGTTGATGTATTGCTTCATCATTCAAACCATTGAGTGAAATCTGAGGAGGAGAGGTTATTTCATCTTATCCTGAATGTCCTGAATAAAATCAGGTTCCATCCAGTCAAGGGGGCCGATGTACTTCTCTGCGACTATGCCATTTTTGTTTATAATGAAGGTTTCAGGTACGCCTGTTATCCCGTAAGCAGAACCCGCATCCTTGTCAGCGTCGTGATAAACAGGCATCCCATAGTTGTTCTTTTTCATGAAATCCCTTATCGTCTCTGCATTATCGTCTATGCTTACCGGAAGCATCACAAGGTCGGTCCCTTTGAATTTATTGTAAAGCGCATCCATGGAAGGCATCTCCTCGCGGCAGGGCGGGCACCAAGTAGCCCAGAAATTAAGCAGGACCACCTTCCCCTCAAACTGGGAAAGCTTAACTGTCTTTCCATCCAGGTCATGCAGTATAACATCAACTGCGGCATCTCCCTTTTCCGGCATCTTTATTGCCTCTTCTGTATCTTCCTTTTTCCCTTTACAGGCGATAAGGGAGATGCAAAGCAGCAGGCTAATGCAAAGTAGGCTTCTTCTCTTCATCTTCTTCTTCAACCTTTTCTCCTTTAATGAAATGCTCTCCGGAGGCCCAGCCGCCCAGGTCTTTGATCTTGCATCTTTCCGAACAGAACGGTCTTAAGGGGTTCCCCTGCCATTCAGTCTCTTTTTTACATACCGGGCATTTTACCTTCATAATGGTACCTAAATCCTGCAATCAAACCACAGAGCACACAGAGGAAACCCTTTAATGTCAAAATAAAAACCTTCTTTTAAATCTTTTCTCTGTGCACTCAAACGCTGATTTTTAAAAGCCCTATAAATTTTAAAATCAAACTCACGAGAACACGGAGAAGAAAAGGGTTTTAAAAGGTTTTTATACTCAAAAAATTTCTCTGTGGTCTCTGTGGTTTGCAGTTTTTAGGTGGTATGTTAAGTCAGGAAAAGTCAGTAGTCAACATTTTACTTGTAACTACTCAGGTTGTTTAGACTGTAGTCTATTAGGTCCACCCTATCCACCTGAATACCTGCAGACTATCCACCTGAGTAGTTACGATTACTTGAACCCGCTTTTTTCCCTTGTACACTTCCCTTCCGGTGTCTCTGCCTTGAGGTGGCATCCGCCGCAGTCCTTTCTTGCAGGCATAACTGCAGTTCCAGGCCTGGCTTCTTTTTCTTTCCTGTCGTGATACTGGGGGAACGCTCCGGGGGCAATGGCGCTTCCCGGAACAGGAACCTGCTCGTATGGCTTGTATGCTATCTTCCAATCCTTGTAAATAAGGTAATGACAGTGACCGCACCCCTGGTCAGGGGGTGTAGGTCCCGCATGCTGTTTAATGGATGACTTCGAGCATGAGACAAGCAACAGGCACCCAGATATTATTAGTAGATTTCTCATTTATCCCCCTTCAGCCGTCATCAATTTTATTTTTAGACCTTCTTTATACACCTCGCCCTTCGAAATCCCAAATCCTTTGGAGACGGCCTCTATAGCCTCTTTCATCGAAAGACCGCATTTTAGCGCCTTTTCCAGCTCACTGCCGATAGAACCTTTAAATCCTTCTCCCTGGTTGCCTTCCAGGACTATCACAACCTCGCCCTTAACTGTTCTATCCTTTAGCTCCTCCAATATATCAGACACCCGGCCCCTCAAGACCTCCTCATGTATCTTTGTAAGTTCCCGCAGTACGGCAATATTCCTGTCGCCGACTATATCATGTATATCCTTTAATGTCGAAAGGAGTCTCTGCGGGGACTCATAAAATATGAGACTCCTCTCTTCCCCTCTCAGTGTCTCAAGCCTTTCATTTCTGGCCTTCTCCTTTGCCGGAAGAAAACCTTCAAAGGCAAAGATGCCAGTGGGCAGCCCTGATATGGACAGGCCGGTTATTGCTGCCGAAGGGCCTGGTATAGGAACTACCCTTATCCCATCCTTGATAGCTCCTTTTATAAGTTCATATCCTGGATCGGAAACCCCAGGAGTCCCGGCGTCTGATACCAGAGCCACATCTTTCCCCTCCCTGAGCCTCCATGCGAGAAAGTCCCCTTTTACTGCCCTGTTATGCTCAAAATAGCTTGTAACCGGGGTTTTTATACCGTAATGAGTGAGAAGCTTCTGAGTGTGCCTTGTATCCTCTGCTGCAATCAAATCCGCCTCTTTAAGTACCCTTACGGCCCTGAAGGTTATGTCCTCCAGGTTGCCGATAGGGGTTGCCACTATATAAAGGGTTCCATTCATGGTATGCATCTTATCAGGAGAGGGGGAGATAATCAACAATAGAGCAGGAAAACGAAGATCGAATAAAGGGGACGGTTCTATTTAAACGGTGACAGGAAAAAAGATAAGAAGAAGAAATAAAGAGAACCGTCCCCTTTACTTTCTTCTAAACGGTGACAGGAAAAAAGATAAGAAGAAGAAATAAAGAGAACCGTCCCCTTTACTTTCTTC
>JACQYJ010000216.1 GCA_016208525.1 Deltaproteobacteria bacterium
GCTAATGAAGATGTAGAACCCGTCTTTGTAGTCAACTACCTCTACCTTTGATATTCCCCCATTCTTGGCGGCGTCTACAAGAGAAGAGTCACCGAATGGGCCAATAAGCCCAAAGAGATATGTCGCACAGGCCTCCCCCTGCTTCATTGACTTTGAAAAATCTGTGCTCTTAATGTCCGTCATGTTCCCTGCCGGTGTATGCATGGTCGAACAACCCGAAATTGCCCCTGCTGCGATCAACCCCAATCCAAATGCCAATAGTCTCTTCTTTTTCACGTCCCCTCCTCTAATTTGATTTTTGCCCATCCAGGCAAGCATACAAAATCCAATAGATTCCCAAATTCACGTTTATACGTAAGGGAGGGGTTTGTCCCCTCCAGATTTGGGCGGTCACAAGGGACCGCCCCTACAGGAGACGTTTTCATTCTCTTTTGTGAACCAAAAGCATGGATATTGATCCGAAAATACCCCATCCCCACCCCAGCCCTCCCCTTGAAGGGGAGGGAGCAAAAGAGTCTCCTCTCCATCAGGGAGAGGATTAAGGTGAGGGTGGGGTTGATTTTACCTCCCCTTTTTTCCTGCAATTAGAACATTACTAAAAAAGTAAGTTGCATGTCAACAAAAATTTTACTTTTTATGTAATTGAATCATGGAGAGGTCGATTGGTATTATACTAAAATGGTAAAGAATGAGATGGATGTCAGGGTTGCCCACAATATAAAGAGGTTGAGGGAGGAACGCGAGATTTCAAGGGCGGAGATGGAGGAAGGGGCCGGGCTTTCATACGGCATATTGGCGCAGATCGAGAATCTGCACAAGGTGGCCGGTAAATCTATACAAAAGAGATTGAGCAAATTTCTAAAGACACCTGTGGAGGAGTTTTACAGACCTCTGCCTGAAAAGGGCGGGGTTGCGGAGGCTGTGACCGGATATACTCCTGCCAGACAGCAATATACACGGAAAGAACGGACTTACATAGATAAGCTGCTGACCATATTCAGGACAAAGGACGAACCGACAGTGCGGGCAACAGTCCAAGTAATTGAAACATTTTTAAGAGTGCCGGACGGCAAGGGGGCTGGGAAGTAATTTATCCCGTTCCCTTATCTTCCCAGCACTTTAAGTATAAGTTCCACGGAGTCTTTGACGGGCCTTGCAGAGTCAATCCTGATGAGCCTTCCCTCATTCTCTGTAATATCTTCAAACTCCTTTTTCTGCCTGTCGTATATCTCCCACCTTCCGTCGGAAACATCCACCTCATCCATCCTCTTTGTCAATCTCGCCCTGACAACTTTTTGATCGCAGACACACTCAACAATAAAGAACCGCGCACCCTTCTCTCTCGCTAGGGCAGCGGCCCGCTCCCTCGAAGCGCGGCTCTTATATGAGGCATCCAGGATTACAGACCTTCCGCCAGCCAGGATTTCCGAGGCCTCCTTAAGGAGTTCGCTGTAAGTCCTGTCAGTAAACTCCTCTGAATATATCCCCTTTTCATAATCTTCATACCTGTGTTCATCGGGTTGTATACCGGCAAGCCTCTTCCTCGCCTCGTCTGATCGGACTACCGGAGCTCCAGTGGCATCGTAGAGCGATGCCGCCACAGCGCTCTTTCCTGTTCCAACAAGTCCGGCCATTATAATCAGGGTAGGCTGCATGAAGTAGGAGTAAGCAAGCCCAAAGTATCCTTTGGCAGATTTAAGAGCCTTTCTCTTTTGTTCTTCCGAAACCTCCCCTTCGTCCAGTAAAAAGCTCATCACCTTTCCCCTGATATATGCCCTGTATGACTTATAGAAACGGAGGACAACACTGATATCGGAGTCGCCGGAATACCTGATGTAAGCCTCTGTAAATGCGGATGAGAGATCAAAGCGGTTGTTATATTCGAGGTCCATTGTAAGAAATGCTATATCCGCCGCTGTGTCGCCGTACCTGAACCTGTCGTTGAACTCTATGCAGTCAAAGACATGTATATTATCTTTTTCCACGCATACGGCGCCAAGGTGAAGGTCGCCGTGGCAGTCCTTAATCATCCCGCCATTCTTTCTTTTGGCAAATATCAGATTGTAGTGTTCCAGGAAAGCCACGGCCCTTTCCGATATAAAGTCATACTGCTCCCTTAGCACTGTCTTCCCTATATAAGGCACTGTCTGGATGAAATTCTCCTGGATATTCTTTTTGATAACGGATACATTGCCAAAACCTGCAATTTCAGGGCTTGTTTCCGCCTCCCTGTGAAAGGTTGCTATCTTCAATGCAATCCTGTCCATAAGTTCCGGCGTCGCCTTACCCTCTGAGACAAGCCTTATAAGCATACCTTCGGAAGGCAGCTCCTTCATCTTCACGGCATATTCAATTGTCTTCCCGTGTCCCCCAAGAGAAATACGCCCGTTCTCCTCCCTGATCTCTTCAACTCCGAGATAGACATCCGGAGAAAGCCTGCTGTTCAGTTTGACCTCCTGCTGGCAGAAGAACTTCCTCTTTTCAAGGGTCGTAAAGTCCAGGAACCCGAAGTCCACAGGCTTCTTTACCTTATAGACATATTTTCCTGTGAAGAAGAGATAAGATATATGGGTTTCCGCTATTCGTATTTCAGAAGGACTTTCAGGGTAGATCTGGGGAGATTTAAGGGCCTCTGTCAGACTATGAATATCCATAGCTCAATTCTAACATCCAGATAGGAGTTGTCAAACATGAAAAGCAGTTTTCAGCCAATTGTCATTGCAGAAATATTGAGGCAGATATTTGAGAGGGTAGCAGTAAAGCTCTTAGGCTGGATTATGACTGGGCACAAACCCCTCTGACAGCTCTTCCATAAGTTCAGCCACTGATACCAGCTTGCTGCTCCGGGGCGCATTGCTCCCGGCGAAGAAGAGGCCGTTTTTGATATCGCCGGTTACAGCCTGCTTAAGGGCCAGGGCTATGCAGAAATCCTCGCCTGTATCCCTCTTGGCGCATACCTTGAGGCAGTTGGCCATGCATCCTTTCCCTTTGGCCTTTTTTCCGGACTTCATGAATGCAGTGTTTATGGCCCTGCCAGGCAACCCCACCGGGCTGTGGACTATAGCGAGATCTTCCTCCCCGGCAGATATGTATATCTCCTTAAACTTTATATCTGCGTCACACTCATATGTGCATACAAACCTTGAGGCCATCTGAACGCCGGATGCCCCGAGGGCCATTGCCATTTTTATGTCTTCTGCATTCCAGATTCCGCCTGCCGCAATGATCGGGATATTCCCAAACGGTTTGACGGCCTCCACGAGATCGGGTATAACCGCTGGATAATCGTATTTGGGGTGCTCCAGTTCATCATGTGAGGCGCCAAGGTGTCCGCCAGCATACTTTGGATGTTCATATATTATGGCGTCGGGTATGCGGCTGAAACTCCTCTCCCATTTCTTGATTATGACCTGGGCTGCCTTGACTGAAGAGACTATAGGAACAAGGGCGACATCAGGGTACCCTTTGGTCAGGGCCGGAAGGGATGTGGGAAGGCCTGCGCCTGATATGATCATGTCTGCGCCATTTTCAACAGAGACCCTTACCATATCCTCATAATCGGTTATTGCAACCATGCAGTTTACGCCTATGATGCCACCGCCTGCTATCTCCCTGGCCTTTCTCACCTCGTCCCTGAGCGCCAGCTTGTTTGCCTCATAATAGTCGGATTTCTTTTTGAAATAAGGAGAGATAAGCCCGAGGGCAACAGAGGCGATAACTCCTGCCCCTCCGTTTTTTGCAACCGCGCCGGCAAGGCCCGATCTGGAAACTCCGATACCCATACCGCCCTGTATTATGGGGATCCGTATCTTCTTTTTACCTATGGTCAATCCGAACGGTTCCAATAAACTCTCCTGCTTAATCCTTTACTAATCTGAGGTGCCTGTTTTCCTTTTGCGCCTTTTCCTCTCTCTTTTCCTTATCAACACCTTCCCGTTTGCAATAAAAGGCCTTGCGGTCACCTTCAACAGCATTCACAACATGCCATGGGATGAAGACATTGTAATGGAAGCGGTTTATTGAAAGTCCCGCTTCTATCCCCTCGTCCGTTAATCTCAGATAGGGGGTTGCCTCCCCTCCAAGGATCATCCTCTGGGTCCCCTCAAGTGGAAGGTCAAGCATGTCTGCGTTTACCACAGCAAAGAATGAACCCTCCTCATCGAGGATGCACTCCGCCACGCTCTTAAGAAGCTCGTTAGTCTTGTCCATCACTTAATATACTTGTTTACGTAATGCTGCTGTCCTATGGAAAGGACGTTGTTAACCAGCCAGTAAAGCACGAGGCCGGAAGAGAAATTCAGGAACATGAAGGTGAATATCACCGGCATAAGCATCATGACCTTCTGCTGAGCAGGGTCAGCAGTAGCTGAAGGGGTCATCTTCTGCTGGATAAACATGGTAGCTCCCATGATGACAGGCGTAACATAGTACGGGTCCTTTGCGGAAAGGTCGGTAATCCAGAGAATGAACGGCGCGTGCCTGAGTTCCACCGCGCCGCCAAGGACAGCATACAGGGCAAAGAATACAGGTATCTGAAGTATCATGGGGAGACAACCTCCAAGGGGGTTCACCTTGTGCCTCTTGTACAGATCCATGACCTCCCTGTTCAGCCTCTCCTTGTCGTCCTTATATTTCTCCCTGATCTGTTCCATCAACGGGGCAAGCTTCTGCATGTCCTTCATCGACTTGTAGCTCTTCTGGGATAAGGGCCAGAATAGAATCTTTATTAGAACCGTCAGCAGAATTACCACCACCCCATAGTTCGGAATTACCTCATACATCCATTTGAAGCTGAGGAGCATGGGGTATGCAATAAGGTCAAAGAAACCAAGGTCAATGGCCCTCTCCAGTTTCGACCCTGCCGCCTTAAGTATGCCTACTTCCTTTGGGCCGAAGTATAGCCCATATTCCATCACTTTTGTCTCGCCCGGCTTGATCTGCAAGGACCTAAAGACCAGGCTGGCCTCAAACAGCTCCTCACCGACCTTTTTGGAATAGACCTCCGCATCGCCCCCGCTCGCAGGCATTACAGCGGTAATAAAATACTTGTCTCCGAGATAAGCCCATTCCATCTCCCCGGAACCGACCTTCTCGTCCTTTATCTTATCTGCATGTATCCTCTTTAAGTCTTTACCCGAAAGAAAGGCCATCTCATGAAAGAGCTCACCCCGGTCCGCTACCTTGGAAATCATAGACATTGAA
>JACQYJ010000217.1 GCA_016208525.1 Deltaproteobacteria bacterium
AATAAAGGGTGTCCTCCGTATGCTGTGTGGTTCGATTGCAGGATTTAGGAAAGATGCAAAGCTGATTATTAAGAAGGGTTTGTTTGACTACCTGCTTTGGGGACAGTAAGGTCTTCGATGTATGAGGTTTAACTGTACGCTGATATAAATCTCATAACCAATTTTTTCTTGACTTAATTTGTATACTGTATACAATTTGACTATAACCTAAAAACTGCAAACCACAGGGCACAGAGATAAATTTTGAGTATAAGAACCTTTTAAAACCGTTTACTTCTCTGTTTTCTCATGCTTTAGATTTAAAAATTACCGGGCTTTTAAAAGTCACCTTTTGAGTGCACAGAGAAAAGGTTTAAACAAGGTTTTTCTTTTGGCATTAAAGGGTTTCTTCTGTGTTCTCTGTGGTTCGATTGCAGGATTTAGGTTAAATGTTTATTTGACAAGGCTTTGTCCGTATTTGTCCGTGGCCAACTGCCGTATTTAGGTTTAACGGTTTTAGTGCTGCACAAGCACAATTATGCAGGAGGGTTAAATGTCAAAGATAATTGCATCGGCGGTCTTCCGCGCATCGAACAGGATTGTTGACGAGACCGAACAGTTTTTGAACAAGACAATTGCGGAAAAGGGTGAGGATTTTGCATTTGAATTCCCGGATACCGGGTATTTTCTTCCTCATTTCTATGCAATGACCGGTATTGCGGTGAAGACACTGGGAGAGATGAGGCAGATAATGACACATGCCAGGTCCCATACGCATCCGGAGCCGGCGGAGTCGATTTACAAGCCGTATCTTGGCGAGGCTTTAGATGCCGGAATGGCAACGCTGTTTGCCCAGGAAGTCTTGATGGCCCTTCGCTATGTCTACAAGCTTGAGCCGTACTATGACAAGGAGATGGACTTCACATACAACGGATACATCACCGATACCATCTTAAGAGACCTTGGCTTCCAGCTTGTCGACGGCTCAATGCCTGGTTTTGCCGCCATTATCGGCGCTGCCGAGAGCGAGGAGAGAGCAGTCAAGATAGTGATGGAGCTTCAGCAGAGGAATGTTCTTACATTCCTGTCAGGTCACAATGAAAAAGGGGATTCTGTGACGAAGCAGCTTCACAGGCAGGGTGTGCAGATGGGTTGGGAGACCCGTCTTGTGCCGCTTGGTCCTGAGACGGAGCATACCGTTTATGCGCTGAACTGGGCCATGAGGTCTGCTATGACCTTCGGCGGGATCAAGGCCGGCGACTACAAGAAGATACTCAAGTACAATCAGAACAGGGTCTTTGCATTCGCCCTGGCCCTTGGCCCTCTTGATGATATGAAGTGGGCAACCGGCGCCGGCGCCATTAATCAGGGCTTCCCGGCGATATGCGACACCGAAGTTCCTGAGATCAGGCCGCGCGGGGTATGCACATACGAACATGTAGTGAAGGAACTTGATCAGGACAAGCTCATACAGACCTGTATAGAGGTGAGGGGCGTCAAGCTTACCATGGAGAAACCCCCGATCCCTGTGGCCTTCGGCCCTGCCTTTGAGGGTGAGAGGATCAGGAGGGAGGACACATTCCTGGAGGCGGGCGGCAACAAGACCCCTGCCTTCGAGTTGATCCGTACAAGAGAGATGAATGAGGTGGAAAACGGAAAGATAGAGATTGTAGGCCTGGACGACAAGGTTAAAGAAACCCTGGAAAAAGGCGGAGCAATACCGTTGGGGATAGTCGTGGACGTAGCGGGACGAAAGATGCAGCAAGACTTCGAGCCCGTCATAGAGCGGAAGCTTCACGATTATATAAATGCGGCCCAGGGTGTCTGGCACATGGGGCAGAGGGACATTATCTGGGTTAGAATAAGCAACAACGCCCATAAGGAGGGGTTTAAACTGGATCACATTGCTGTAATCCTCCAAAACATGATCATGTCCAAGTTTCCTGCCATCGTAGATAAGGCCCAGGTAACACTTCATGTTAATGAAGAAAAGGTCAAGGAACTGGCCGAAGAGGCAAGGAAGACATACAAGGAGAGGAACGAGAGGATCGCCAACATGACCGATGAGTCCACAGACACGTTCTATTCATGCCTCCTCTGTCAGTCCTTTGCGCCAAACCACCTCTGCGTCATATCCCCTGAGAGACTCGGTCTTTGCGGGGCAGTGTCGTGGCTCGACGGCAAGGCGGCATATGAGATTGACCCTACAGGAGGGAATCAGCCTGTGCCCAAAGGAAAGACCCTGGACGAGACAAACGGCCGGTGGGACGGCGTTGACAAATATGTTTGGGCCAATTCCCATAATACCCTGGAAAGCTTCAGCGCTTATTCCATCATGATCAATCCCATGACATCGTGCGGCTGCTTTGAATGCATAGTGGCTGTAGTCCCGGAGGCGAACGGCTTCATGATCGTTGACAGGGGCTTTACAGGGATGACGCCGATAGGCATGAAATTTTCGTCTATTGCCGGTATGGTAGGCGGTGGAACACAGACTCCGGGGTTCCTCGGTATCGGGAAATATTTCATCACGAGCCGCAAGTTCCTTACCGCCGATGGCGGCCTTCCGAGGGTCGTATGGATGCCGAAATCCCTCAAGCAGTTCCTTGGAGACAAGCTCTACGAAAGGGCAAAGGAGGTCGGTTTCCCAGACCTTCCTGACCAGATTGCCGACGAGACTATGGCAACCGAGAGCGAGGAGTTAGTGGCTCATCTTACTAAGGTAAATCACCCGGCGTTGAGCATGCCGTCTATAATATAACCTTTAATATTCCTTCAGTGGCACAGGCTTCCAGCCTGTGATGACAGGCAAGATGCCTGTCCCACCAGGGAATGAAAGAAGAAAAGGAGGAAATCATGGAATTAGCAGATAAATCTATAGATCCGGCGTCCCGACAGATGCTGGAGAAGGCAAAGGCGGAAGGTATTTCAACATCTTTTGACAGGGTCGAGGCTATGAAGCCCTGTCCAATCGGGCGTGAAGGTCTGTGCTGCAAGCACTGCTTCATGGGACCGTGCAGGATGGTAGGAAAGAACAAGGAAGAGATGGTCGGTATATGCGGAGCGACAGCAGCGACCATAGCAGCAAGAGGCGTTGCCAGGTGGGTGGCAGCTGGATCTGCGGCACACTCAGACCACGGTAGAGACCTGGCATTTACTCTTCTCGCAACTGCAAAAGGGGAGGCTCACGGATTCAAGATAAAGGATGTAAACAAGCTCCTTAAGGTAGCAAAGATAATGGATATAGCCGTTGACGGGAGGACCACGGAGCAGGTCGCCGAGGATGTCGCCAATACTGCTATTTCCGACTGGGGACGCCAGAACGGAGAGCTTACGTATATACGGCGGGCTCCAAAGAAGAGGCAGGAGTTGTGGAAGAAGTACGGCTTAACTCCAAGGGGCATAGACAGGGAGATAGTTGAGACCATGCACAGGACCGGCATGGGAGTTGACCAGGACCCGGAATCCATTCTTAATTCCGCCCTCAGGACATCAATGACCGACGGATGGGGCGGCGCCATGCTTGCCACAGACATATCAGATATTCTCTTCGGTACCCCTGAGCCTGTAAAGGCTAAGGTTAATCTTGGAGTGTTGAAGTCTGATGAGGTGAATATCCTTGTTCATGGACATGAACCTACCCTCTCAATGATGATTGTTGAGGCCTCGGAAGACCCCGAGATACTCGCATATGCAAAGACCAAGGGCGCAAAGGGTATTAATCTCGCAGGTATATGCTGCACTGCCAACGAGATACTTGTAAGGCAGGGGATCTCCTCAGCAGGCAACTTCCTGAACCAGGAGCTGGCCATCATATCCGGCGCGGTTGAGGCGATGATAGTTGATGTCCAGTGCGTAATGGAGGCCCTGGCCCAGACTGTCAGCCATTTCCATACAAAGCTTATTACCACGTCTATCAAGGCCCATATCCCAGGCGCAACGCACATCGAGTTCGATGAGCACAGGGCTATTGATATTGCGAAAGAGATCGTAAAGATGGCGATTGACAACTACCCCAATAGAAAGGCCTACACTATACCGGATTACAGAAACGACGTGATGGTGGGCTTTTCCCATGAGTATATTGAATATATGCAGGGCGGCCACTACAGGGGTTCCTTCAGGCCTCTGAACGATGCGATCATAGACGGCCGTATCATGGGCGTTGTCGGGATGGTCGGGTGCAATAACCCAAGACTCACTCAGGACCAGATGAACATAAACCTTGTAAAGAGGTTTATAGAAAACGATATCCTTGTTGTATCAACAGGATGCGCCGCAGTTGCTTTCGGAAAGAGGGGTTACCTTACCCCTGAGATGATGGCGGCGGCAGGACCGGGGCTTAGAGAGGTCTGCGAGGCTATAGGTATCCCGCCGGTACTACACATGGGCTCATGTGTAGACAACTCAAGGATACTGACCGTCCTATCAGCCATGGCCGAAGAAGGCGGCTTGAGTGACGATATAGGAGGGATGCCGGGTGTCGGTATATGCGCCGAGTGGATGCATGAAAAGGCGCTTGCCATAGGCGTCTACTTCGCTGCTTCAGGCGTTCCTGTCATCTTCGGAGGAGACTCCATCATCGGCGGAAGCTCAAAGGTGCAGAAGATAATGAGGGATGACTGGTTCGACAAGCTTCAGGGCTCCCTTGAGTTCCTTGACACCGAGGACGCCATCTTCGACAGGACCGTCGATCTCATATCGGCGGCGAGAGAAAGGCTCAAGCTCAAGAAGTACGAAAAAGGTAAATTTGCAGTGGAGAAAGTGCTCCTCGACATGGCTGCAAGGCGTAAGCTCGAAGCCGGTCAGGGTGGAGCAGGCGGCTTTATGAAGCCCCATGAAGGGGCCGGAGGGTTGTAACTCCACCAATTCATAACCTTACAAGGCTTGCTGATAAGGCCGGACTGGGATTGACAGAAGAACAACAGAATCTCCTGGCGGAAGCAAATGAATTCAATATCGAAGGTCGTTATCCCGAATTATTGTTGCCTGTTCCGACTCAGGAAGAGGTGAACAACTTTATGGTCCGAGCAGAAGAGGTGCTCAAATGGT
>JACQYJ010000056.1:0-1464 GCA_016208525.1 Deltaproteobacteria bacterium
GTCCCCCCCTTGCCAAGGGGGGGAGTGAGGGGGGGTGTCCGTAAACAGGGACAGTCCCCTATCGCCGGTAAAGGCCACAATTGACGGAGTCAGGCGTTCACCTTCAGCGTTTGGAATAACTACCGGGCGGCCTCCATCAAGGCAGGCGGCTACAGTATTGGTTGTGCCAAGGTCTATACCTATTATTCTGGACATCTGTTCCCTCACTTCCGGTGGGCGCAGCCCACCCTACTATTCTGCCTAAAACCGGCCGTAAGTACTGTTGAAAAACCCTGCTTGGTGGTTCGACAGGCTCACCACGAACGGGAAAAAAGTAATGATAACAATACAAGCACCGCTCATCCTGAGCTTGTCGAAGGATCAAAAGGGACTTTTTCAACAGCCCCACAGTTCTCCTTATCTCCCTTATGTCTTACGTCTCACGTCTTACGGTTCTTATCTCCCTGTCCCATTCATGCATAACTCCATACTCTGTCATGGTCTCCATACCGGCAATGAGTGCACGGAGATTTATGCCGATCAGGGGGATTCCGGCAAGGGAGATGATTACATCCGCATGGATTGCAACGCCCCTGTCGAGGACCCTGTCTATAAGGTCCGTCAGAACGACTTTTCTTTCTATTGGATGGTCCATATTTATCCTAAACGAGCATAGCAACGAGTTTATCGCCCACTCCTATGAAAATCCCCCTCAGTCCCCCTTTTTCAAAGGGGGAGGTTTAAAGTTCCCCTCTTTGGCAAAGAGGGGTTAGGGGAGATTTTCACGGTAAACCTGCAAAACTGTACGGCGGCCAGGGACCTGTAAGTCGGATAGAAAAGTTGTCCATCATGTTGATCATGTCCAGCTCCTCAATCAGGTCCATGGCCCTTTCCCTGTGAACCAGGCATGACAGGTTCATAAGCATATCTGCCCTTCTTGAGGTCTCTTTTGTCTTCTCTATATTCAACTCTTCCACCCGCTCCTTGATTCTGCAATAAAGCTCCCTGAACCGTAGGCCGGCCTCCGACTCCATCTCTTGCCTCAATTTCTTATCTAATAACTGCTTATGCATGTAAGCAGCTCCTCCATGTTTAGCGTCCATTTCCATTTTCAGACTTTGTAGCTCCGGGATGCTGTCTATAAGCCTCTCTCCAACGGCATCCGTGTTCCAGAATACCTGGATGCCGTATTCCTCTTTCTCCCTGAACCGTTCCATGCTTTTTCTCAGGCCTTCGTAATTATCGTTTAACCAACCATTTAACCCGTCAAACCGATCTTTGACAATGGTGCCGAATCTCACAGGGATCACAGTCCCCGATCCCTTCCATGCCTCCTCCACTACGTGCTGGTGCGTGACTGCCCAGCTTACCATCTTCTCTTGATTCTCTGACCTGTACGGTTCCGCAGGACAGTTATGGACGACAGCGCAGAGGTCTTTGAAGGGAACAGAATATACCTCGCTCCCATCTATCCCGATCCTTCCG
>JACQYJ010000056.1:1563-3551 GCA_016208525.1 Deltaproteobacteria bacterium
GAGGCCGGAGCCCCTCCCTCAGCTATGCAGTAAAGGTATCTGCCTTCCATCTTCCCCTCCATCTCAACGCCGGGGACAGTCCCTATTCTACGACTCCGCTTCGCTTCGTCCGTAAATAGGGACAGTCCCCTCTCCTTCTTTAGTGAACGACTTTAAAAAGTTGACATTTTTCACCCTCCCCTTGCGGGATTTATAGCCGGAGTGGTAGAGTGTTGGGGTGAGGGGGAGATTTTATGCTGCCATGAGCAACTTCCTTGTGAGACCGTCCAGTTCATCTCTTACAGACCTGACAGCATCTTCGATGCCATGCTCCTCTTTTAACTGCTCTATCGCCTGATCAAGCTGCATGAGAGACCTCCCCAGCCTCTCAACCTCTTCCCCTGTCAGGCTCCCGCCTTCCATCCTCCGAACGGCCTGTGTTCTTAGGATGTCCCTGACTATCTCCACCAGGGCAAGGACAAGTCCCAGGACTGCCTGTTTCATATTGTCTCTATCTATGTCGATATTCATTATTGCCGGGGACAGTCCCCTCTCCTTGTTTTATATTGCCCCTAAAAAATGCACTTAGACACAGACTTTCACGGACAAAACACTGATATTTTAAATAATTCCTAAATCCTGCAATCGAACCACAGAGCACACGGAGGAAACCCTTTAATACCAAAAGAAAAACTTTCTTTTAAATCTTTTCTCTGTGCACTCAAAAGGTGACTTTTAAAGCCCAATAATTTTTAAATCTAAAGCATGAGAACACAGAGAAGTAAAGGGTTTTAAAAGGTTCTTAGGAACTCCATGCCAAACTTTGCCGCGGTTTCAAAAGAGGCGATGCTTGCCCTTATCCTGATGCCCAGAAGTTCCGTCCCTGCAATTGATATGGCAATCTCCGCATTGATTACTATGCCCTTATCCAGGACCCTGTCTACTATATCCGCCAGGGTATTGCTGTTATTTATTGTCGCTATTTTGGACATCTGTTTTCTCCGAAAATACTCTTTTAACTCCCCCTCACCCCCTCTTTAATTAAAGAGGGGGAACTTCTTGTCTCCTCCTCTTTATTTAAAGGGGAGGTCGGGAGGGGTTCTTATCCCCTCTCCCTCAGGGAGAGGGTCAGGGTGGGGATGGGGTTAGTTTGCAGATCTCCGTCATTCTGCCTATTCCCTTAATCGGATAGGGGAGTAATGGAAATACGGTAATAGCGTATTCTTTTCCCCATGCCGCATCCATCTGCCGCAAATACCTCTCCTCTTCCTTTCTCTTCATCAGGCAGAAGTTGCATTCTGTAAGCGGCATAACCATATTGACGATGATGCGCCTGCATGGAACCCCCAGTTTATTAAGGCTTCCGAGGAGTCTAGTCTCTTTAATCCTCCTGACATCCCGTGTGAGTTCTACGACCCTTTCTGCCGCCCTGCCTAATGACATAACCCCTTTATACTTGAGCAGGAGCCTCATGAACGCCTTAAGCCAGCTTAGCGCGATCTCCGGGGTCTCAAGGAGGCGGAGGAGATGACCTGTCGGCGCTGTATCGAGGATGAAGAGGTCATAGGACCCTGCAAGGTCCGCCATCCTTTTCAATGCCATGATCTCATCAAGCCCTGGTGGAGAGAGATCTATAAGCTCAACCAGCACATCCCTGTCAAACTTTATATCAATTCCGCTTGAAACAAACCTTTCAAACACCTCTTCAATAGATATCCTGTATTCGTTCTTAAAGGCAGTCAGCATCTTTTCGGCATCTGTCTCAAGGGCATAAAGCTGCCCCTCCGTATCTATATGTGTTATCTCATCGCCTATCCTGCACACAAAGGAGTCTGACAGGGAATGGGCAGGGTCGGTTGAGATGATCAATATCCTTTTGTCAGGATTGGCTCCGGCCGCGCATAATGCGGTAACTGCGGCTATTGTCGTCTTCCCGACCCCTCCCTTCCCTCCGAAGATGAGAAACTCCCGAAAAGACTGAGGGATGAAGGCTGAAGGATGAAGGATGA
>JACQYJ010000056.1:3580-4502 GCA_016208525.1 Deltaproteobacteria bacterium
TCCCTATTTACGGACGAAGCGCAGCGAAGTCGTAGAATAGGGACAGTCCCCGGTTTAGAATCGGTGAATGGGTGAATCGGTACCCCCTCCTTTCCAAACAGGAACTCCCCGAACTCCGTCAGCCGCTCGATCCCTTTGATTTCGTGAGGGAATAGCGGAACCCTGATTATTTTGTATCCTGCGAAACTCTCTTCAATGCGCTTGAGCGATTCATCCGTCTCTTCCCTTCTTGTTGCACAGAACGGGCACTCTGCCTGTTCCGCGACCCTGTTGGCTATGATGCTCTTTACGGAGATGCCGTAATCCCTTAGCGATGCCAGCAACCTTTCTGTTTCATCTATTGCCATCGGCTCCGGGATGGTCACAGGGACGAATTCCGTCTTCCTGTCATTTTTGAGAAGGGCCTTGACCCCGCCCAGGTCGGTTTCCATCATCTCCAAAAAGTCGTCGGCATCATCCCTTTTGTACCTGCCGGTATAATGCCTTTTAAGGAAGCGGTACTTATCCTGCATCATGCCTAAAACAGCGACCCATCTCTCCATCTGGGCAGGGAGGGCAAGCAATCTAAGGGTATGCCCTGTGGGGGCTGTATCGAGGACGATCAGATCATACGCGCCGGATTTGAGGATGTTGGCCACCTCGATGACGGCCATTACCTCGTCCATGCCCGGCAAAGACAGGGAAAAAAACGATTCTATGTCGTCTTTGTCAAAGTAGGCGCCTCTTTCAGCAAGCTTTTTCATTGTGCCTTCATGCTTGTCTCTGAACTCCTCATATAATCTGTAGGCATCCATCTCAAGCAGCCAGAGGTTTTTTATTCCCTCCATCTGTGTTATTACCCCGCCTATCGGCATCCCGAAGCTGTCTCCCAGGGAATGGGCCGGGTCAGTGGAAATAACCAGCACCTTTTTTTGAGGCATCA
>JACQYJ010000212.1 GCA_016208525.1 Deltaproteobacteria bacterium
CATGTCCTCGGCAGTCAATCTTTTTGATGCCACTCTTTCGAACGCATCCCTGAACTTCTCAACATTTTCTTCATTTATCGAAAGGCCGGCCGCATAATCATGCCCGCCAAACTCATTAAGGAGATGGGAGCACTCCTTTAACCCTTCATACAGCATAAACGGGTGTATGCTCCGTGCCGAACCCTTCCCTACCCCGTTCTTAAGGGCAATCATAACGGTAGGACGGTAATACTTCTCGGCTATCCTCGACGCCACTATCCCTATCACACCAGGATGCCAGTTCTCAGAGGCAAGGACAAGCGACTTCCTGCCGTAAATAAGGCCGGCCTCTGCCATCTCAGTAGCCTCTCTCAAAATCACCTCTTCCAGCCCCTGTCTCTCTTTATTACCATCGTCAAGGAGCTTTGCAATAGAAGCCGCCTCATCGTATCTTTCAGACGTCAGAAGCCTTACCCCGTCCACACCCTTCCCAACTCTGCCGGCAGCATTGATCCTCGGGGCAAGCCTGTACCCGACCATTCCTGCGTTTATCTGAGCATCGCTAAGCCCGCTGATCTCCTTAAGGGCTATTATTCCTGGTTTTGTTGAAGCTGTCAGCTCCATCAGGCCATATTTGACGAATATCCTGTTTTCATCCACCAGCGGGACCACGTCAGCTATGGTTCCCAGGGCAACGAGGTCCAGGTACTCCTTGAGGTTCGGGACCTCTTTTCCCTTCCAGAAACCCTCATCCCTAAGGGTAGCCCTTAATGCAATTATCATGTTAAAGGCAACACCGACGCCGGCAAGGTTTTTAAATGGGAATGGGCAGCCCTGCTGTTTGGGATTAATAACAACGTAGGCAGGAGGGGGGTCGTCAGGGACCTCGTGATGGTCTGTGACAATCACATCCACACCCAACTCCTTCGCCAGTTTCACCTCGGTGTGATCTGATATCCCGCAGTCAACGGTAATAACGAGCGTCACCCCTTTTTCTGCGAGACTTCTTATTGCATCTGCATTGAGCCCATACCCTTCGGCAATCCTTTCAGGTATGTAATATGAGACATCGGCGCCAGCAGACTTCAAGAACATTAACAGTATTGAGGTGGAGGTTATCCCGTCCACATCGTAGTCGCCATAAATGGCTATTTTTTCCTTATTATGGAGGGCTTTCAGAACCCTCTCCACCCCTTCTTTCATACCTTTCATCCCAAGAGGCGAGCGGATATCTGAAAGGGTTGATGAAAGGAACCTTCCTGCCTGTTCGACGTCTGAGATTCCACGGTTAATAAGGAGCTGGCTGGTAATAGTAGATATGTTAAGAGAGGCAGCGAGGGTCTTTTGGAGCGCAATCTCAGGCTCCCTGACCCTCCACAGTTTTTTGCTCTGATAGCGAAGAGAGGTCATTATTTAATCAACTTCCCAGCTTTAGTCTTCCATACAATCAGGACAGGACTTGCAACAAATATTGAGGAGTATGTGCCCACAATCAGGCCGACAAGTAAGGCAAAGGCAAAGTCATGAAGCACTTCGCCGCCAAAAAAGTAGATCGCTGCAGCAGCTATAAATGTGGTCAAAACGGTTATCATGGTCCTTGACAGGACCTCGTTTACGCTCCTGTTTATTGTAGGCTCCAGCGCTCCCTTTGCCTTTGATCTCAGGTTCTCCCTTATCCTGTCGAATACAACCACTGTATCGGTCAGGGAATAACCCGCAATGGTAAGAAGCGCAGTTACCGTGAGGAGGGTGATCTCCATGTTAAGGATAAATATGACGCCAAGGACAGCCAGTACGTCATGGAAGGTGGCGATGGTAGCAGCTACCCCGAACTTGAACTCAAACCTCCATGCAATATATATGATTATAGCAAGCATAGAGATAGTGACCGCCACCAGGGCGTCCTTTTGCAGGGACTTCCCCACTGTAGGCCCTATCTCTGTGCTGCTCTCAACTACAAACTTGTTGGATGTAAACTCCTTTGTAAAGACCTCCACTATCCTGTCAGCTACCTTCCCCAAGGGAATATCAGACCTCTTGACCCTTATAAGGAGCTTGTTCCCTTCGGCAAACTGCTGGAGATCAGCCTGGAGTCCATTGCTTTCCAGGGTCTTCCTCGCCTGATCTATCACCACAGGCCCCTCAAACTTAAGCTGAACAGATGTCCCGCCTGCAAAGTCCACACCCATATTGGCCCTTCCCAGGCCTATCATGACTATAGCAATAATCCCTAAAAGGCATAACACCCCTGAAAAAGCAAAGGCATAATTCCTCTTACCTGTAAAATCTATATCCGTTTTACCAATCAGTTCCATTTATAACCTCCGGTAATTCAGTGGTCGGTGGACAGTGGCCGGTGGTCAGTGTTTAAAGAATTTAACTGACCACTGATCCCTGCCCGCCGGCCACTGGTCTTTTAAAGTTTCAGCGTCTTAAACCGCCCTCTCTTAATCATGTAGTCATAAACAACCTTAGTCCCTATAATGGCAGTAAACAGGTTTATTATCACTCCAAGGCTCAAGGAAACAGCAAAACCTTTTATCGGACCTGTCCCGAACTGGAAGAGGACTACGGCCGTGATAAGGGTCGTTATGTGAGAATCCATGACCGTAGAGAAGGCCTTGTCGTAACCGGCATCTATGGCTGACCTGACAGTCTTTCCAAGCTTCAACTCCTCTCTGATCCTTTCGAGGATAAGGACGTTGGAATCAACCGACATGCCAATGGTGAGTATTATGCCTGCAATACCCGGCAGGGTCAGCGTAGCCCCAAGCGCCGCCAGAGCCCCCATAAGGAAGAGGATGTTGAGGACAAGGGCAAAGTCCGCAATAACTCCGGAGAGCCTGTAATACACGACCATGAAGATAACCACCAGGATTGCGCCCAGAAGCGCAGCCTTTATACCCTTCTCAATAGAATCCTGCCCCAGTGTCGGCCCGACAGTGAGGTTTTGAAGTATCTTTACCGGTGCCGGAAGCGCGCCGGCGCGAAGCGCAATAGCCAGGTCGGTTGCCTCCTCCAGTGTATATGTGCCGGAAATCTGTGCCCTGCCGCCGCTTATCCTCTCCTGGATCACCGGCGCCGAATAGACTGTGCCGTCCAGAACTATCGCCATCCTCTTTTTCACGTTCTCGGCGGTTATCTGGTCAAACATCCTCGAACCCGTTGAATCAAATGTAATGGAGACATACGGCTTGTTGTACTGGCTGTCTATTGCAACCCTTGCATCGGAGATGACGTCCCCGGACAATACGGTCCTCTTCTTCAGGACAATGGGGGATGTAGTCGCCCTTCCGGTTTCGTTGTTTATATTTTTTTCGTACAATACTTCGGAGCCTTCGGGTATATTCCCCTTGAGAGCCTCATCCACAGCGGCTTTTTCGTCAACAAGTTTGAACTCAAGAAGGGCCGTCTTGCCAATAAGTTCAAGCGCCCTCTTTGGGTCCTTGACGCCAGGGAGCTGCACTACTATCTCATACCTCCCCTGTCTAAGA
>JACQYJ010000201.1 GCA_016208525.1 Deltaproteobacteria bacterium
CATTCCAAACTAATCCCTTGACAATATCATGATACCATATATAGTATTATCGACATGACCGGTAAAAAAACCAGAATCGTATTGGATACTAATGTGCTCTATGCCGGCCTTTATTCATCAAAAGGGGTTTCTTTTAGGCTTTTGCAGGTAATAGAAAAAGACAGACTTAAAATAGTGATCTCAACTACTTTACTGTTTGAATACGAGGAGATATTAAAGAGGAATCAGGCGATCTTAGGCTTATCAGATGGTGAAATTGAAAGGTTACTGGATTATTTCTGCCTGAAGAGTGACCACCAAAGAATACATTTCTTATGGCGTCCGCAACTGCCTGATCCAAAAGATGATCACATATTGGAATTGGCTGTTGCATCTGGAACAGGTCTTATAGTGACTTACAATGCAAAGGATTTTAAAGGAATTGCATCATTTGGAGTACGGTCAATAACGCCCAAAGAACTAATGGAGGAAATATTATGAGTGCTTTAAGCCTGCGGTTACCTGAATCAATCCATCGTCATATCAAAGAGGTTGCTAAAATGGAGGGTGTTTCCATTAATCAGTTTATCTCGTCTGCTGTATCAGAGAAAATTTCGGCCTTGATGACGGAAGACTATTTGATGACCAGAGCCAAGAGAGCTAAGAAAGAGGATTTTGGAAAAATTTTGGCTAAGGTTCCAGGCCGGAAGCCACTGCCAGGCGATGAATTATAGTTTTGGGCTAACAAGCCACTCTACATTGACGATTTTCTGTCATGCGTCTTGCAAAGTTCAGCAAGCTGCACGCCAGAAGCGCAAGTGAGCTTAGTTGTTCTCCCGGCGCTTCGCGCCTGGAGAATGCAGTTACTCCTGTATCTCCTCCAACCTTATCAAATCTTCGAAGGTTTCCCTCTTCCTTATAATATAGTAGCGGTCACCCTGAACGAGTACCTCTGCAACCCTTGGCCGTGAGTTGTAGTTGGAAGACATTGCAAATCCGTATGCCCCAGCGCTCATCACAGCCAAGAGTTCGCCAGGCCTTGCCTCAGGCATCTGCCGCGCCGAAGCAAGGAAGTCACCTGATTCACAGACTGGCCCTACAACGTCAACCATTGCATTCTTCCTCTCCTCCTTTTTCACAGGCTGAATAAAGTGGAAGGAGCCGTAGATGCTGGGCCTTATCAGGTCGTTCATCCCTGCATCAACTATTACAAAGGACTTCTCTTCTCCATCTTTTGTGTAAAGTACTTTTGTAACAAGTATTCCTGCATTTCCCACGAGCAGCCGACCGGGTTCAAGGATGAGGGTACAGCCGAGGCCTCTGACCTCTTCAATTATTGTCCTGGCGTACTCATCAGGCTGCGGTGGTTCCTCTACGTGGTAAGGTATACCAAGTCCGCCGCCAAGATCGAGATACTTGATTGCAAACCCTTCGGAAGCAAGGGTTACAACAATCTCCCTTATCTTCCTTACGGCATCTCTGAAAGGCCCTATCTCCGTTATCTGTGAGCCGATATGACAATCAACACCTACGACCTCAATATTTTTAAGCTCCCTTGACCTTCTATACTCATTCAGGGCCTTCTTTATATCTATCCCGAACTTGCTCTTCTTTAATCCCGTAGAGATATATGGATGGGTCTTTGGATCCACATCCGGGTTTATTCTTATCGAGATTCTGGCTTTTTTTCCAAGTTTTTCAGTCCTCTGGTTTATTACTTCCAACTCCTGGGAAGACTCTATATTAAACATCAGGATGTTGCTCTTTAAGGCAAAGTCTATCTCCTCTATCTTCTTCCCGACCCCGGAATACACGATCCTGTCCGGCGACATGCCTGCACGAAGCGCCCTGAAGAGCTCTCCTCCCGATACGATGTCGGCCCCGCTGCCAAGACTTCCAAATATATCGAGGATAGCTATGTTGGAGTTGGCCTTTACCGCGTAACAGGTGATATGCGGGACATCCAAAAATGCCTTGTCAAACACCTTGAAGTGGTGTTCGAGTGTTTCTTTGCTGTATAGATAAAACGGCGTCCCTACCTCTTTCGCTATCTTTTCAACAGCCATATCCTCGCAATAGAGATCGTTACCTTTGTACTGGAAGTGGTGCATTTATACCTCCGTGAACCGTGAGCAGTGAACCGTAAGTTGTGACTTATTCTGCTCACAGCTTACGACTTACTGCTTACGGCACTTCAATTACAGTCTCTTTTGGCGTAACTGTTATTTCATCGGATGAAGCCCCTTCAATAAGGCTTTCATTGACCTGGATCAGAGCCCTGACTGTATATAGATAGGCTCTGCCATTGGTCAGACCAAGATCAGAAAAACTTGTCTCTTTTACCGGTGCAGAGTTTATCGGGTCAAGAGGGAATCTACCCCCGTCCTCTCTCCTGTAGATGTTGTAACCGGCAAGCTCTTTGTCAGGAGAGCCATCCACAAGGGTCTCCAGAGGAGTCCATGAAAGGTCTACTGCCTTGTCGCCAGCCCTGGCAGAAAGGTTTTGAGGTTTACCCGTTGGGACACCCCACGTAAAAATCACCCTTTGTGCCTCAGGCCCTTCATAGCCATCTTTGTTGTATGTAACAACCTTGTATTCGTATCTTGTCCCGGGAGTAAGGTCATTGTCAGGGAAAGCTATCCGGTCTCCTTCAACGATAGCGTCTTTAGGGTAAGATATGTCTATGTCATAAACGACCGGGAACTTCTCAGGGCAACCCCGGCAGCCCTTATCGTCTATAACCCTCCTCATAATCCTGAATCCTGCCAGGTCTGTAATTTTTGAACCGTCTACGTTTTTAGAAGGTTTCACAAACCTGATCAGGAGCTTGCTGTCCCTGGACACAACCTTTAATTCCTTTACGGGTTCAGGAACAACGCTCTCAGGGGCAACCGGAGGGAGCTTTTTACCGCAGGAAGAAATAAAAAGAAGCAATGAGCAATGAGCAATGAGCATGAAAACCGTGAGACGTGAGACCCTTCGATGCCGTTCGTCCTGAGCCTGTCGAAGGAATGAATGGCTCTCAGGGCAGGCGTGAGACGTGATTTGAACATGGTATTTTTTCATGATCCCCTCTTGCAGATAGTACATCAGGCCCATATTTCACATTGATAGGTTAGTATGACGTCCCAGGAATTTCCATCCCGAAATTAAAACTATATAAGCGGCTCTACTGAAGCTCTCTTTTTGTTTCTTTTCAATTTACGTCAGGTAAAAATAACTTAATCTATTGGAAATCAGGTAGTTACGAGTTTTATTCCGTAATTTATTTCCCAGTTATTTCTTTTTAGCCAAAAAATAAATCCTGTTCTTCTTGGCGCCTTCTGTTCGCAAAATGCCCTCGGCTGCCAATTTATAAGTTGCTTTACGCACATCTTCCAGTGGGACATCTTGAAGCCTGCCATGAACTTCGTCAATCTTGCTGCCTGGATGAAATTTCAAATCCTCCTCAATCAGAGCCTTTAACCTGTGGGGCTCTATAACTTTTAGAGTTGGTTTTACATTTATTTTGGCGTTGGTAATCAGCTTGGGATTTACCACGTATTCTGTCCCCTTTTTAATCCCGCGACTGACCAATAAGCCTTGCTCTAAAAGCCTAACCACATAGGAACGCAACCGTTCTTCCTCGGAAAGTTGTAATTCTTTAGCGAGTTGTGTAGTCAGGATTTTTTGATGCCGGGCCACAATCCCCATTACGATAAATTCCTTTTGTGAAAGCTGATAGTGCCTTGAAACAAAATCAAGCAATAGAACAACCTCTTCATCCATTATTTTGGATGACTGGATTACAGTAGTCGAATTGAAATCAGAGACAGGAAGGGGGAAGGGTTTTGCATCACGACTATTAATCTCGTAAATCAGATTGAAGCCCGTGCCTTCGCCTTCCATTAACTCAAGGTCGTGCAAGACACGGATAAGATGAGGATTCCTGCG
>JACQYJ010000210.1:0-2235 GCA_016208525.1 Deltaproteobacteria bacterium
ACGGACAAAACCTTATCAAATAAACATTTAAACATTATGAGCAGTTCACCCAAAAGGTGATTCTAATGCTTGTCGAAAAATCTTTTAATTACTTGCTCTTAGTCCGTGAAAGTCAGTGGCAAATGCTTTTTTTAGGATTATGCTCACCTTAAGGCGGCATTCCGATGCCGCCTCTTTTTTCCCCTTAGAGTTTTTTATGGCAGACACAAAAACTATCTGGTATTATTCCCAATACTATGTTGAAGGTAGATACCCTTAAAAAGGTAAACTTTTTTTCTGACTTTTCTGATAGCGAGATTGAGAGATTGGCATCTTTTGCCAGGCTGAGGCATTATCCAAAGGGCGCTGTTGTAATAAAGATGGGAGAGTTGACGTCTTCGCTCTACCTGATCGCCGACGGTTTATTAAAGGTCCGGCATGTGAGAAAGGACGGCAAAGAGGTAATATTCTCCATTCTCAAGACAGGAGATATCTTCGGTGAGATGACATTCTTAAGCGATGCCCCGAGGTCGGCTGACGTATTGACACTTACTGAAGCGGATCTTGTGCTTATAGGCAGGAATGATTTCGAGGCTTACATGAAGGATAACAAGACGTTTATGCTCAAGATGATAAAGGTCCTTGTCAAGCGGGTGGCGGCTGCAAATATAACGATAGAGAGGCTTGCCCTGGATAATGTGTATGAGAGGCTTGCGCATTTTTTAACAGAACATGCTGTGGAGGATGAAAAAACCGGTAAAAAGGTGATAAGGGGACTTCCTACGCAGGCGGATTTAGCCTCTATTGTTGGCGCCTCCCGTGAGATGGTTTCAAAGATCATAAGAGAGCTTACGAACGGTGGATTTGTTTCTAAAACCGGTAAAGAGTTGGTTGTAAATAAGAAGCTTCCTGCCTCGTGGTAATTTATCACACTTTTTTACCTTGCACTCAACCTGAACCGTGGTATATTTGCTTTAAATTGAGGCTCTTGCAAAACTCTAAGAAACGCAGTTTTGTCATTTCGACCAGCGGGAGTTAATGGGCGGGGATACCCCGCCCCTACGTCTTACGTCTCTACAACTTCGTTCGGAATGACACAAAAGGGGACTTTTGCAAGAGGCTCATACTATACGGAGAAAGGAGGTGAGACGCTTTACCTTGGCAGTTTGAAGTTCTGTTTTACTTTTTTAAAAACAAAAATCAAATAGGAGGTTCAAAACAATGTTTAAAAAAACAAAGTATTTGCTGGCAGCGACAGCGCTGCTCGGCATGGCAATATCAGGCTGCCAGGGCGCAAAGACTGAAGGAAGCGTGAGCAATCCCAGCCCGTCGTCTTCCTTCCAGCCAAAGGGAACTGTGGCAGGCGTGCTCACGGATTCTGTAACCAACGACCCTATAGCTAATGCTACTATTTACATCATGGACAAGAGCGCAGTCACAAATGCAGGCGGGTCGTTCACGATCGCCAACATCTCTGCTAATCTCGCCACCGGAAATGAGACGGGAAACCCAACAGCAACAGATCCATACCAGGTGGTTATTGACTTGAAGGCTGTGAACGACGCTATAACGGCCTATAATGCCGTTGCAACAAACACAACAAAGAAGGCATATTATCCCTCCTTTGCTTATACCACGGCTACTGTTAAATACGACAGCCTCGGGGATGCAACCGTAATAAACGCCGGGACCGGCACTGCAGGCACTTCTGCCACCAACCACGACACCCCGGTTGACGGCTTTGTTGCCAGCATTGCTCCGAAGGTCGGACCGCTTAGTGCAAACGTGAAGATACAGGTTGTCAATAAGAATACATTTGCCAATATATCCGGTGCGGCGGTTGAGCTTATCTCCCAAGGTTCCGGCTATTTGACAGATACTCCTACCGGTAACGCCATAGTCGGAACGACGGGTCATATCGTGGCCACCGGGACAACCGACACCACCGGTCTCGTGACATTCAGCGGAGTTGAGGCAGGGACGACATTTCTTGCCCGTGCAACATCTTCTGACGGCACACTCTCAGGAATTACAGGTGATGGAAATAACAATGGCGCCGCAAATAAGGGTCCGGTATCAATCGCCACAGAAGCTGACAATGTTACGGTATCTTATCTGCTCAACCAGTTACCAAATAATGCCCTGATGATCTCGCCTGTTGAAGATCAGTTCCCAATAATACTATCAGCAACCCCTGAGTTAAACTCAGACCTCACGGTGCCCACCACAGGTGGTCAGGATGTGGTCTTCACCTTC
>JACQYJ010000210.1:2257-11861 GCA_016208525.1 Deltaproteobacteria bacterium
CAAGGCAATCAGTGCAGATTCGTATGCAACCGCTACAGATGCCTCCAAGGCTGCAGTAGCCGGCTTGTATAAAGATATCTCGGTGACCTTCGACGGCTCCAAGGCCGGGAACATTGCATATACATTAGCCTGGAGCACAGATATGAAGACGCTTACAGCAAACCTGCCAAGCCTTTCTCCGTCTTCAAAGTACACTGTAAGCCTGGCTGCAACCAACCTGGTAGATTCTCTTAATCAGGGAGTTACTAATACGGCCATTGCCGGGAAGGGTGTAATTATGTTCACCACCAACGGCGGTGCAACTGCGGCAGCTCCCACGGTTGCGGTTGTGGATAGCTCTTTGATTGACTTCAACTCCGTTGTAAATCTTGACTGGAACCCTGCTTCCGGCGCCAAGAAGTACAATGTATATCGTTCGATGTTCGAAAACTGGGGCACAACAACGACAGCCTCGCCATACAGACTTATCAACACAGTTGGCGCCGCCGGAGTTATAGTTTCCAGCTCGGATTATGCTGACAACTTTACAGACGATGTCAACGGGGATAAGGCCATTATACATGACACTACAAATGGAGCGTTAAGCGCGGTTACCAACTTCGTTGAGGCCGGCCATGTAAAGTTGACTTATTCCTATATCGTCAAGAGCGTCAACTCCGACGGTACTGAAGGTGCGGCAAGCACAGCAGTTAGTGCTGCTGACGTAACTGGTTCAAACATAGTCAATGCAGGAGCTGTCTTCACTGCCGATTTAATTGACGGCAACGGCACAATTACTGTATTCTTCTCCGAACCGCTTGATGAGACAATCGCAGAAACTGCAACCTATACATTGAGCGGCATCACAGGAACTGCTCCAACCGTTTCAAGCGCTGTATACAACGGATGGGATGCGTTCAACGGCAGGTCGTCAGTTACCCTGACCCTTTCTGCAAGCCTGACCGCGGCCAATATCACCAGTACCACTGTTTCAACAGGCGCAAACGGCATTAACGACTCGGTCAATGCTGGCGATGATGTTGTAACAATAACGGCCGGGAGTGGAAGCCCTAACAGCGCCTGTGTGACTGAGAACGTTGCCGGAACTGCTGCCTCTACAGCAGTTGGTGATGACGTACAGGTCATTGCTGTTGGCGCTGTCACCACACTCGGCGCCACGATTATTAATTCCGGGCCGGATGGGGTATGTAATACCACTGCTGCTGGTGGTGAGACTCAAGTACTTACAGTCGGGACCGGCTTGGCAAATCAGTTAGCCTTTAACGCTGGAGCAGATTTAAATCTCGATAGTACCGTAGGCGGCGATGATGTCGTAACTCGCACAATCGTGATTACTGTTTCCGGCGTGACAGACGTTGCCGGCAACGCCATCAAGACAACAACTGTCAATGCAACGACGGCAGGCAACAGGATAAACAGCGATGGAACATTCACACTGCCGTAGTAAGTCATAATCTGGGATGTATAGTCTCTAATTTCTAAATATCAGGCAGAGGGGCATCCCCTCTGCCTTTTTTTTAGATATTGAAATACAGCGGCCTCAAAGGATACAATAACAATATGTTCAGGATATTATTTCTTCTTCTGATACTCTTATTTTCAGTCTCTTGCGGGAACAACACTACCCCCAGGACCTGGGCCATCCTTGTCTACATGGACGGGGATAACAACCTTGATCAGGCGGCCCTTGACGACCTGGAGGAGATGAAGGCTGTCGGCTCTTCTGACTATGTTAAAATAGTTGTCCAGCTTGATCTAAAAGGCGTCACAACAAAACGCTACCTTGTAGAAAAAGGTTCAACAGCGCTAATCTCCGACCTTGGGGAGCTTGACATGGCTGCCCCACAGACGATTACCGATTTCCTTGTATGGGCAAAGGATGCCTACCCTGCGGACAGTACCGTATTTATAATTTGGAACCACGGAAACGGATGGGACCAGGGAGACGGAGCATCGGTCATTTCTTCCCCAAAGAGGTCTATCCTTTACGATGAAGATAATAACGCTCCATTCCTTTCGAACTTCAAGGTGAGAAATGCCATAACTAATTCAGGGACAAAGATAGATATCTTCGGCCTCGATGCGAGCATCATGGGGACTATAGAGGCATTATACGAGTTCAGGGACCTGGCCCCGATCATAATAACCTCACAGGAGGTAGGAGAGAGCCACGGTTGGGACTATAAGGCCATACTTTCCAGGCTTGAGGCAGCCCCTGGAATGGGAACTGAGGATTTTTCAAGGGTAGTCGTTGACTCATACAGGGACTTCTTTGAATTGACCTTTTATCCGCAAAACCGCGGCAAAGAAAAAACACACACAATATCGGCCTTGCGCACTAATTATATGAACCAGATCGCAAAGGAGGCGGATTCCCTTGCAGGAGGCCTTATATCCCTTATGGACGACCCTGCTGCGAGAGCTGATACGCTTGCTTTAATAAGAAATGCAAGGCAGGGTGCGCAGGCTATTGACTATTACGTCCAGCCTTACGTTTATGTGGACCTTGCGGACATTGAGAGGCTGCTTGGCAAAGGGGTTTGGATTTCCCTGCTTATTTCGGATGCGACTATCGCCGAGTATCACGGCTCAGCAAGGCCCAACGCCCACGGCGTGTCCATAGTCTTTTTCAAGATGCCGGATGCAACCGGCTTGACCTACGACCCTAACTACAAGAACTACGACCCGCAGACTCAGACAGGAAATGCCGGGGAGTTTATCAACAATCTCAGGTGGGATGAGTTTCTGCAGAAGTATTATAGCTCAGAAGGGTTTATATAAAAGTTCATTTTTGATGGTAAAATTGACAATCCCCTGACGTTTTGATATGTTGGCTTTTTTAAACGAACATAGGAACATGGCTTCAGCCATGTTAAGAGGCCTGAAGGCCTGTTACTACATATATTATTGCATAGACATGAATTATAAAGCGCTGGACATAGGCCTTAAGGCCGCTTTTTTAGTCATCACCGCCTTCATCGCTGCGGATATGGTAAACACCACCGGCAGGGGAGCGATGCAGACCCTCCCTTCCTTTAAGTTGCCGGAAAAGGTGGCGGTTAAGGTAAAGGTTGAGGAAGAGCAGCCTGTCCCCGCCGAAGAGGCTGTCGAACCTGCCCTGGAGGCATTCCCGCCTGCCAGGCTAATCGGCACAATAACCGGCGCATACCCGCATGCCGTTATATTCGATCCAGCCAGCAACAAACAGGAACTTTACGGATTGAGAGACGATATCGGCGGCGGTTGGCTTATTTATGAAATAGGAAAGAACACAGTTGTTGTTAAAAAAGGGGAACAGAAAGAGACCCTGGAAGTCAAGTTCATTGAGGGTGAACCGAAGGGAGAAACGGTGGGCATTGCCCACCCTACGGGAAAAGGGATAAGGCTTGATCAAAGGGATGTGGAAGGGGCCCTTTCGGACATGAATACAGTGATGACACAGGCCCGGGTTGTTCCGAACCTGGTGGAAGGTAAAACGAGGGGATACAGGATGTTCAACATAGTTCCCGGCAGTATCTTTACGAAACTCGGCATACAGAACAACGACATTGTGGAAAGGGTCAACGGTGTAGAGATAAACAGCCCTGATACCCTTTATCAGTTGTTCCAGCAGATAAAAAGCGAAAGGAAGTTAGCTCTGGATTTCAACAGAGGCGGGAGGAGGGAAAGTGTTAATGTTGAGATACGTTAAGTCAAATTTCAAATTTCAAATTTCAAATTTCAAAATGGTACTCTTTGCATTTTGCATTTTGCATTTTGCACTTTGCATTCCATCCTTTTCCGAAACAAAGCCGCCCAAGGCAGTTAAGGTGGATTTTAAGGAGGTGGAGCTTCCGGTATTCATACGTCTTGTGAGTGACGTGACTGGAAAGAACTTCACATTCGACGAAAAGATAACTGGAAAGGTCACGGTCATTTCTCCGAAAGAGGTCTCAGTAGATGAGCTTTACCAGTTGTTTATCTCAGTCTTACAGTTCAAGGGTTATACCACGGTCCCTTCCGACAACGTTACACAGATAATCCCGCTGAGCGATGCGAAGCAGAACTGGACGCAGATACTCACTGAAGAAAAAGGAGAGGGGTTCGTAACAAGGCTTATTCCATTATATTATCTTAATGCAAACGAAGGTATAAGGGTGCTGACCCCTCTGATATCAAGGAACGGGGTCGTAAACGCATATATCCCGACAAACACCATCATCCTGACCGACACAGCCATGAACGCCGAAAGGCTTGTCTCCCTCCTTTCCGCCCTTGACAAGGAGGCCCCACCCGGGAAAGGGAAGATTAACGTATACCCCCTGGAAAACGCCGAGGCGGAGGATGTCTCAAAAACACTGACAGCGCTCTTTTCGAGGCTTCAACCAGGCCAGCCTGGACAACCTGGAGCCGGAGTGGGGCTTACCGGCCCTGTAAATATTTCAGCAGACAAGGCAACAAACTCCCTGGTTATAACGGCCGCACCTGAAGATTATGATTCTGTCAAAGAGGTGATAGGAAAGCTTGATCTCAGGCGAAGGCAGGTATATGTAGAAGCGGCCATCATGGAGATATCCCTTTCCAAGTTAAAGGAACTGGGAGTTGAGTTCAGGGCAATCAATACTAATCCAGACGGAACGCTTGCTCAAGGGCTGACAGGCTTTGGCGGCACAAATTTTGGCGGAATAGGGCTGGCATCAGCCGGACCTGAGGGCCTCGCGTCAATCTCCGGGATGGCCGCCGGTGTTGTTAAGGGCACCATTAATTTCGGCGGCGATACATTTATGAACGTCGGAGCGCTGGTCAGGGCCTTGCAGACCCAGGGGGACATCAACGTGCTGTCAACGCCGCACCTTCTGACTACGGACAACCAGAAGGCTGAGATAGTCGTTGGTGAGAACGTCCCGTTCGTCACTGGAAAGAGCACAACTGCGGGCGGCTTTCCTTTGACGACCATAGAGAGGAAGGACATAGGCATAACTCTTAGACTCACCCCAAGGGTCAGCGAAGGTGAGTTTGTAAGGCTGGATATCTACCAGGAGATATCTTCTCTGACAGAGTCGGCTGGTTTCAACGTCAATGAGGTCGGGCCTGTAGTAAACAAGAGATATGCCAGCACAACTGTGGTAGCGAGGGATGGCGAGACCATAGCCATAGGCGGCCTGCTCCGCGACAACGAGGTGAAGATCGTTAGAAAGGTCCCTCTCCTGGGAGATATCCCAATACTCGGGTGGCTGTTCCGATACCAGAGGAAGCAGGTGGAGAAGACTAACCTTCTGATATTCATAACCCCCACCATTGTAAAAGATACTACATTAGGCGATGTGACAGAGAGAAAGAAGGCGGAAATGGACAAGGCAAAAGAAGTGATGGACGGGGGAAAAAAATAGGTTAAAGGTCAAAGGTTAAAGGTTAAAGGTGAAAGGTGAAAGGTCAAAGGTCAAAGGTCAAAGGTCAAACCTTTTACCTTTAGCCTTTTGCCTTTTGCCTTTAGCCTTTTGCCTTTAGCCTTTTGCCTTTAACCTTTCGCCATTATTAACTATGGAACTTTCAGAGATAGACAGCACCCTTATAAGACAACTCCCATTTTCTTATGCCAAGAGGTTTTCCCCTTTACCTGTAAGAAAGGAGGATGGCGCAGTTATAGTCGCCTCATCCCATCCTGATGAGTTCCAGCCTATTGACGACCTGAGACATCTGCTGAACTCCCCTGTCAGGGCCATATTCATGGAAGAGAAGTCCTTGCTTGATCTGATAAACAGGGTTTATCACGAGGCAGCCAACAGAGATGAAGGGACAATGGTGATTGAGGACATCTCAGAGGTCGAAGAGACGAGGGACCTCCTTGAATCGGCAGATGAGGCCCCTGTAGTCCGGCTTGTAAATGCCCTCCTCTCTAAAGGCCTGCAGAAGAGGGCCAGCGACATACATTTCGAGCCGTTCGAGAGAGATGCGAGGGTCAGGCTCAGGGTTGACGGGATACTGCACGACATCCAGACGATACAAAAAGGGCTCTATCCATCCGTGGTGTCGAGGGTGAAGGTCATAGCAGGGATGAACGTGGCGGAGAAGAGACTCCCGCAGGATGGAGGGATACGGGTCAGGATAGCTGGCAAGGACGTGGATATAAGGGCCTCAACCATACCAACATCTTCAGGGGAGAGGGTGGTGCTCAGGCTTCTTGACAGGGAACGGGTGCTGATAGGACTCGAAGACCTGGGTCTGCAAGCTGAAATGCTTGCTGGTTATGGAAGGATGCTGGCCAAGTCCCACGGGATTATCCTCATCACCGGGCCGACAGGAAGCGGGAAGACTACGACCCTTTATGCGTCACTCGCATCAATAAACTCATCGGAGAAAAACGTCCTGACAGTAGAGGACCCCATAGAATACCAGTTGAAAGGGATCGGTCAGATGCAGGTGAACCCAAAGGTGGGACTGACCTTTGCAAAAGGGCTCAGACATATCCTGAGACAGGACCCTGACATAATCATGGTTGGCGAGATAAGGGACAGGGAGACGGCGGAGATGGCCATTCAGTCAGCGCTCACTGGGCACCTTGTCCTCTCAACGCTTCACACGAACGATTCTGCAAGCGCAGTTACAAGGCTTGTGGACATGGGAATAGAGCCATTTCTTGTCTCCTCATCCCTCATAGCGGTCATGGCCCAGAGGCTCGTCAGGGTATTGTGCCCAGGGTGCAAGGAGAGTTATGAGCCGACGGATGATGAACTTGCCCTGATTGGTTTTACGTCTCACGTCTCACCTCTTACGTCTCACGTCTTTTACAGAAAGACCGGCTGTAGCGAATGCCTTGGCACAGGTTACCTTGGCAGGAAAGGCATCTACGAGCTCCTTGAGGTAGACGATGACATCCGCAAGGTTATACTCAACGGAGGCGATTTCATGACCATCAGGGCCGAGGCTGATAAAAAAGGGATGAAGGGGATGATGGCAGACGGAGCCGATAAAATCATAAGGGGAATAACATCGGTTGAAGAGGTGTTGAGGGTAACACAGGAGGAATAAAGGTCAAAGGTCAAAGGTCAAAGGTGAAAGGTGAAAGGTCAAAGGTGAAAGGTGAAAGGTGAAAGGTCAAAGGTCAAAGGTCAAAGGTCAAACCTTTTACCTTTAGCCTTTTGCCTTTAGCCTTTTACCTTTTGCCTTTAGCCTTTAGTCTTTAGCCTTTAGTCTTTAGCCTTTTACCTGTTTTATTTATGCCTTTATACAAATACACAGGTCTTACTCCGGCAGGGAAAGTGGTAACCGGCGTCATAGATGCCGGGGACCAGACGAACGCAAGGTTTTCCCTGAAGGCGAAGGAGATATTCCTTACCGGACCGCTCACCGAGAGCTATAAAGAACAGGCAACCATTAGAGGCAGGTTGAGATGGGAAGGCAGGCCGGGGTTGAAGGAGTTATCTTCCTTTACTTATCAGCTCAAGGTATTGCTTTCATCGGGTCTTCCTATGGTTGACGCCCTGACTGTACTCGTAGATGAAGAAAAAAACAGCAGGCTCAAGGCGGTCCTGGCCTCTGTCAGGGACGGGGTAAAAGAAGGGAAAAGCGTTGCGGCAGCGTTATCTCTCCACCCGGATGTCTTCAACGACCTGTATATAAACATGGTAGCTGCAGGAGATGCAGGGGGAATGTTGGAGGATGCCCTGGGGCACCTCTCAGGGCATCTGGAAATGCAGGAGAAGGTATCGGCAAGGGTACGGGCGGCTATGACATACCCTATCTTCATGGCCCTGATAGGTTTAATTATACTTTTTTATTTATTAACCTCTGTTGTCCCGAAGGTTGTTACAGTATTTCAGGATGTGGGAAAGGCCCTTCCAATCCCGACCCTTTTACTTATTAAGGTTTCAGGCTTCCTTTCAGATTACTGGCCTGTAGTTCTGTTGATGTCGGCAGCAACCTCTTATGCAGGCTACAGATTCTCAAAGACCGATAAAGGGAGAGGAGCCATCGAAAAGTTCTTTGACAGACTCCCTTTTATAGGAGTGACCCTTCACTCCATGCAGATGGCCCGCTTTGGCCGCACAATGGAGGCGCTGTTAAAGGGCGGGGTATCCCTTTCCAGGGCGCTGGAGATAACCGGGAAGGCAGCAGGGCATACTGAGATAAAGAAGGTATTGTCCCTGGCTGAAAAGGCCATCCTTGAGGGAAAGAGCCTTAATCAATCTCTCAGGGGGTCAGAGCTTTTTCCACAGAGCGTTATAAGCCTTATTAGTGTCGGGGAGGCAGGGGGAAACCTTGAGGACATATTTGCCAGAATAGGAGATGCCAAGGAAAAGGAGCTGGACAGCAGGCTTGACACTCTCCTGACCCTCCTGGAACCTATGATGATACTGATTATGGGATTTGTGGTCGGGTTTATTGTACTTGCCATACTCCTTCCTATCTTTGAAATGAGCCAGATGACTTTTTAAGCGGAGGCTAAAATTGATAATAAAAACAAATAAGAAAAACGATTCACGATTCACGGTTCACGGTCCACGAGGTTTTACCTTGATAGAGATCATGGTTGTAGTCGTTATCCTCGGCATTCTGGCGGCGATTATAGTCCCGAGGATCATGGGAAGACCTGAGGAGGCTAAGAGGACAAAGGCTGCTGTTGATATAAAGGGGATTGAACAGGCCCTGAACCTCTACAAGCTCGACAACGGGATATATCCGAACACAGAGCAGGGGCTTGAGGCCCTTGTGAAGAAACCGGAAACAGCGCCTCTCCCAAACAAATGGAAGGAGGGTGGATATCTTTCCAAGGTCCCTGTGGATCCCTGGGGAGGGCCATACCAGTATCTCTCGCCCGGTGATCATGGCGACTTTGACCTCTACTCTCATGGAGCAGATGGGGAAATGGGCGGGGAAGGAAAGAATGCAGATGTGGAGAGCTGGAACCTTTAAGATCAGTGGTCAGTGGTCAGGGGTCAGCAAAGATCAGTGGTCAGTAGTCAGTGGTCAGCAAAGATCAGTGGTCAGTGGTCAGTGGTCAGGGGTCAGTGGTCAGTTAACCGGCCACCGATCACCGACCACCGACCACTGGCAGCTTGGCTTTACCCTGATCGAACTCCTCGTCGTCCTGTCAATCCTTTCCATCACCCTATCTTTTGTTATCCCAAGGATCATCGGGAGGGAGGAGGCTGAACTGAAGAGCGCTGCGAGGAAGCTGTTATACACTGTCAGGAGGCTTTCGGACGAGGCAGTCTTCAAAAAGGAAAGACAGGCGCTTAACCTGGATATGGATAATAATGAGTACAGTAAAGGGGATGACGGCAAGAGGACAAAACTCCCTCCAGGCATATCTTTGGACCATCTCCAGATTGGAAAGGAAGAGATAAAAAAGGGGACGACCTCCATAACCATCTTCCCGTCCGGCTTCAGGGATGAGGCAATGATACATCTGACAGGGAAAGAAAAAGGTAAAGGATATACCATTGTCATCCCGGCCCTGGGGGAAAGATTTGAGATACGTGAAGACTAAGAAGAGTTCGGAGTTCGGAGTTCGGAGTTCGGAGTTAAATTCCACAATCCGCAATCCGCAATCCGCAATCGTCTCAGCGGGTTTTACCCTTTTAGAGGTCATCATATCCATGGCCATAATAGCAACTGCGCTGGT
>JACQYJ010000211.1 GCA_016208525.1 Deltaproteobacteria bacterium
TGGCAACGACTTTAATGACAAAGACTATGGCGAAAAGCGCAAGGTTGTCAGGGGCGGCGGATGGGGCGGAATGGGACATTACAGCCTTCAGGTATATGTCAGGACCTCCTTCAGAAACAGCGCCGCTCCGGATGGAAAATATAATGATGTGGGATTCAGATGTGCGAAGTAACGTGTTCTTAATACAACATACAGTTATTTCTCTGATCATATCAACGCTTTCTGTAACTACATTTCATAGAAATATGCTTTGGAAAGACGAGTTGTCGCTTTGGAAGGATGTAGCGATCAAATCTCCCCATAATCCGAGAGGACACAATAATCTTGGGAATGCTTATAAAAAAACAGGAGATAGGGATTCAGCCCTTATTGAATATGAACTTGCTGTGAAGCTGAACCCTTCTTTTTCAGATGCGCACAACAATCTTGGTGTATTATACAGGGACAGGGGCTTACTAAATGAGGCAATAAAAGAATATAAATTAGCTGCAAGATATTCTTCAACCTATTATAAAAAAACAATTTACGAAAACCTTGGAACCGTCCTCGCTGAAAAGGGTTTGATTGATGAGGCCATAAATTCATTTAAAGAAGCATTAAAAATAGACCCTGCGAATGGAGATATTCTTTATAACATCGGATTTCTCTATGCTAAAACAGGTTTGCGGGATATAGCCATAAGATTCTACACAGAAGCAGTGAGGGTGAACCCCGATGACCTGGGTGCAAGACAGTAATTGGAGAGGCTTTTAAATAGTAGATTGGGCATTGCCCACCCTGCGGACTTCAGTCTAAACACCCGATTGGACGGGGAATGAAGAATTACCTCATACTAAGCATCTTCTTCTTAACCGGCCTTACAGGACTCGCTTATGAGCTTATCTGGATCCGCCTTCTCATATTGTCATTCGGCTCCACCCAGTTTGCGATAACCACAGTCCTGAGCATATTCATGGCAGGGCTTGCCCTGGGCTCCATTATTTTCGGAAGGGTTGTTGACAGGTACGGTTCTCCGCCCAGGGTCTATGCGGCGATAGAGATAGTCCTCGGCGTGTACTGTCTGCTGTCGCCATGGATATTCTCCATTGCAAGAGATGTATATCTTGCTCTCTCTCCTGTTACAGGCGATGCAACCTACAAGGCCTGGTTCGAGCCTGTGCAGTTCATGATGGCTTTCATAGTCCTTATAGTCCCGACTACGCTCATGGGCGGCACATTGCCTGCGCTTGTAAAGTATCTCGCGTCTCTCTCAGGAAGGATCGGCTATCATACAGCTGTTCCGTACGCTGTAAACACCCTTGGGGCCGTAACAGGCTGCCTTGCTACAGGGCTCTTCGCTATCTACTACATAGGCATAAACGCTACTGTCTATCTTTCGGGAATAATAGACATATTTGTCGGCATAATCCTGTTCACTCTATTTAGCAAAGGGCCTGCCGCCGTCCAACTGCATGAGGAGGTTGAGGTTCCTGCGCCTCTTCCGTTTGAAGGGGCCGGAAGCCTGAGGAGATTAAACCTTATACTTATTTCCGCCTTCACCATATCCGGCTTTTGCAGTCTCGCTTATGAGGTTTTATGGACGCGGGTGCTCTCTCTTGTATTGGGGTCTACAGTGTATGCCTTTACAATAATGCTCGCTACATTCCTCGCCGGCATAGGGCTTGGTTCAATAGCCTTTGCCCCATTTGTCGACAGGTTTAAAAGGCCCGTTCTCTGGTTCTCAGTTCTTGAGGCTGTAATAGGTTTTTTTGCGATCGCCTCGATCTTTCTATACAGGAAACTTCCATTTATTTTTTTCAACCTCAGGGATCTGCGGCTCCGCTGCGGCAGGGTTCCTTATAATACCTATGATCGGCGTCCAGAACGGAGTTGTGCTGATAGCCGGGCTCAACATCTTAATATGCCTCGCCCTTCTGTTCATAAGCGGGACCACAAGGGCCTTAAAATTCGTCTGCTCGGCATTATTTGTCGCCGGTTTTGCTGTCGTAACCATCATGCTGCCGCCGTGGGAGAAGATGGCCATGACAATGGGGCTTTACATAAACCAGTATGAGAACGATACAGGGAACCTTTCGTTTAAGGACCTGAACGTCAACGAACAGCTCCTTTACTACAAGGAAGGCCTTAACGCTATTATAACTGTTCGAGGCTCCGGGCCCAACCTTGAGGTCATTTCATATCAGTCGAACGGAAAGCAGGAGGCACGCTCTGAGTCCGGCAGGCCATCCTGGAGCTGGTCTGTTCTCGGCCATATTCCGATGATGCTTCATAACAGCGAGCCGAAAGAGACGCTCCTTATAGGGCTTGGCTCCGGCATAACCCTCGGCGCAATGGAATATTACCAGGTGGACAGCATTGATGCTGTGGAACTCGAACCCGGCGTGGTTGACGCAGCGCGCTTTTTCTCAAAAGCTAACAACAACGCCCTTGATGACCCGAGGGTCAGGCTGCACCTGACCGACGGCAGGAGCTTTCTTTCTACTGCCTCAAAAAAATACGATGTCATTATATCCGGCGTTTCAGACCCGTGGATCTCCGGCGTATCCAACCTCTTTACATATAACTATTTTGAAGAGCTTAAAAAAAGGTTAAATGACGACGGGATAGTTGCAGTCTGGTTCTCTAACTATAAAAGCACGCCTGATGACTTTAAAATAGGGCTCAACTCCTTTGCTGCGGTCTTTCCGCATATCAGCGCCTGGTTTCATTACAGGGCTGCGCTCGACCTTGTAGCAGGCCGGAAATCCGGTGATGACAAAGGAAAACGTGGAAACGAACATCGAAATCCCCTGTTATCCCGTTAATGACGTGAACGCGTTCCTGGACGAAGG
>JACQYJ010000037.1 GCA_016208525.1 Deltaproteobacteria bacterium
GGAGGTATTCAGCGGAATAAAGGTGGAGCGCAACTTCAGCAGGATCGTTGTCCCCCAGGACTGCTTTAACCAACTGCAAATCCAGCTTAACAACGATGACAAGAAGGCCCTTCTGGAGCATGCACGTTTCTCCATTGGCGGAAAAGATACCGATATTACTGATGCAGGGCCTCCGCTCTACCGCCTGCATGTCAGAGAAAGCGCACTCAAGGAAGGCTTGATGGAGGCTAAGATAGAGGGATTATCCGGTGAGTCCACATTTGGGATATCAGCAAGCGCCTTCTGGTTTTTCACCTCCCACGCCGTTGAAAGGCTTTCCAACAGCATGAGGGCGAAAAAGCGTTTTGCCTTCCTTTATGAGACCTACTTCGACGTTATCCGGCATAAAGAGACGGAGAGGAAGAAGGCCATCAGATCTGCCCTGAAAAATCCCGACTTCCAGAAACAAAATATAAGGGAGGAGGCGACCAATCTCCTTGACTACTTTGTAACTAAAACTGCAGAGGATGAAACTCTCTTCCTTTTCCAGGACGGTGACTGGACTGCCGTACCGATAGACAAAAAGGCGGAGGCCCGCATCTTAGAGATACCGTACAGGATATTCGGGCCTGGGATATTCAATAATGCCAAGGCTCCGGGTGAGATGATAATCCCTAAAGATGCGCTCACGGGGAGTCTGTCCGATCTTTACACCAGTCTCTCCAGGGCCGGCGCTGGGCTTGTGTATAAGGACAGACCCGTTGAAAAGGTGAAATGGGATTTTGAGCTGGACGCTACCTGCTCATCCATAGACTGGTTTGAGATCCGTCCTGAGATCCGCTGCAAAGGGGAGGTCGTGGATGAGGCCGAGTTTGAAAAAGCGATCACATCGGGCGGTTTGTATGAAGACGGCGGCATATTAAGGATTATAGATGAGGAGAGTCTTCGCATCCTTACAAAGGTCAGCGATACGCGTAAGAAACGCGAAAAGGGTGAGATCGTCCGCGTCCCGCGTCTCCATATCCTTGACTGGCTGATGCTCAGAAGAGACGGTGTCAAGGTAAGGCTTTCCCCTGATGATGAGCGGATCATGGGAAGCCTCCTCTCCTTTGAAAAGATACCGCAGAGGCCGCTCCCGAAGAAACTAAAGGCGGAAGTCAGACACTATCAGAAGGACGGGTATAACTGGCTGGCATTCCTGTACGAACACCGCTTCGGGGGATGCCTTGCGGACGACATGGGGCTCGGCAAGACCATACAGACCATAACCTTCCTCGCAGGGCTCAAGGAGGGGAAGATAGAGGCAAGACACGGCGCAGATGCCCCCCACCTGGTGGTTGTCCCGCCAAGCCTCCTCTTCAACTGGGAGCATGAGATAGAGAAGTTTTATCCAGGACTAAAGGTCATGGTATATCACGGGAAGGAGAGGAAGGCCGATTTTTCCGGGACAGACATAGTCCTCGCAAGTTACGACATAGTCCGCAGGGACATCGAAAAACTGAAAGAGATCTTCTTCCACGTCATCGCCTTTGACGAGGCTCAGGCAGTTAAAAACATCCAGGCCATTACCACATCGGCTGTGCGCAGACTAAAAGGGGATTTCAAGCTGGCGCTCACAGGGACGCCTGTTGAAAACCATATAGGGGAATACTACTCCATCATGGACCTTGCAGTACCCGGCCTTCTTGGAGAGCATGAGGAGTTCACCAGCAGGAAAGGGAGGGAGCACCCGCAGGAGATCACAAGGAGAGTCCAGAGGACAAGACCTTTTGTCCTCAGAAGGACCAAGCAGTTGATTGCGGAGGAACTTCCTCCCAAGATAGAGACCGACATCTATCTTGAGCTTACGCCCCATCAGAAGGGGTTTTACAACAGGACAGTAGCGGAGGTCAGGGAGACTGTCGAAGAGGCATACAGGAACAAGACAGCAGGGCAGGCGCGCATCATCGCCCTTACCGCGATACTAAAGCTCAGGCAGATATGCCTTTCCACAAGGCTCCTGATTAAAGACAAGAAGGAAAAGGAAAAAACTGGTCGCTAACTTCCAGACCTCAGAAGGGCCTTCGGTATTCCTTATAAGCATGAGGGCCGGAGGTAAGGGACTCAACCTTACCCGCGCCTCCTACGTCTTCCACCTTGACCCCTGGTGGAACCCGGCTGTTGAAAACCAGGCATCAGACAGGGCGCACAGGATAGGGCAGACGGCGACGGTGACCGTTACAAGGCTACTGATGCGACATACAGTGGAAGAGAAGATGATGCTCCTCAAGGAAAAGAAAACCAGGCTTTACAAGGCGCTGCTTGAAGAAGGAAGAGGTGAAGGGGCCTCCATCAGCAGGGAGGACTTTGATTTTCTGATCGGGGATTGAGGACGGAAAATGATTGTTTCAGACAGGAAGAGCCTGCGTCGCCAGGTTTCAATGACGAATGCCTTAAGGAAGGGGATTGATTTCCTGCTGCGGCCTGATATTCATCTCCTGACTGACGGGAGGGTGGATATCGATGGAGACCGGGTCTTTGCCCTTGTCCAGCAGTATGAGACGATCAAGACCGATACCCCGAAGTTTGAATATCATCGGAAGTACATAGACATCCAGTATATCGTTTCAGGAGAGGAGGTCATAGGCTGGGCGCCTGCTGAGCGAATGACGGTTACTGAGGAATATGACGGGAACAAGGACATCTGCTTCGGCACAGCGCCGAAGGGTGAGATGACCCCCGTTTATCTAAAGTCAGGACAGCTGACTGTGCTGTATCCTGAAGACGCTCATGCCCCTAAACTGGCGGCAGGCAAACCTTCCCATGTTTTCAAGATAGTCGTCAAGGTTGCCGCAGATTAGGAAGAGCTATTCAGAGGCAGATATACAGTAAAGGCGCTCCCCTTCCCGACCTCGCTCTCAACCTCGATACTTCCTCCGTGACTTTCTGCAATGCCTTTTGCTATTGGAAGCCCAAGGCCGGTTCCTGGGATCTCCCCCCTGGACATATCTTCTCTGTAAAACCTGTCAAATACCTTGCCCAAAGCCTCCGGCGCAATTCCAATACCGGTATCTTCAACCTTTACAACTGCCCAATTATCGGATATTGCCAGGGAAAGGCTCACCTTCCCATTTGGCCTGTTGTATTTTATGGCATTATCAAGGATACTGAGGAAGAGCTCTGAAAGCTGGTCTTTATCTCCATCCACAGTCACATCCACTGCCTTTTCTGTATAGATATCTATCCCCTGGGCTTCAGCGAGCGGAGTGATAGTCCTTAATGTCGTATTCAGGATGTCTTTCAGGCCGACCATTTCTTTTTTCTGACCCTGATCAGCCTCAAGCCTTGACAGCTTCAACAGCCTGTCTATCAGTCCTCCCATCCTCTCAGCAGCATATTTTACAGTCTCCAACGCCTCCCTGTATTCAACGACAGACCTCTCCCGCCGCAAGGTAACATCTGCGGCGCTCTTTATCACAGCGGTAGGTGTCCTGAGTTCATGAGATGCATCGGACAAAAAGTCCTTCTGAGCCTGAAAGGCCTTCTCAAGGCGGCTCATTGTCTCATTGAATGAATAAGCTATATTCTGAAGTTCTGCATCCCCCCCCTGGGAATATATCCTTTCATGAAGCCGTTTCTCTGTGATTAAACCAATCTGCCTGGAAAATGAGGAGAGCGGACTAAGAGAAACCTGTATGACAATCATGCTTCCAATTGCGATGATTATTATTGTCATGGGAAAAACAGTGAGAAGGAATATCCTGAAGTTCTTAAGGAGAGCAAGCTCCTCCCTTATTTCCTCCCCTACATAAATGACAAATTTTTCTCCGAGAACTTGAAATTCCTCAATAAAAAGGCGTAAAGGCTCCTGATGCGGTCCTGTTCCCATAAAGTATCCTGTATTTTCAGGGTAACGCGACCCGGTCAAGGTATGGTCGCCAAGAGATATTGATTTGACAAGGCTATTCCCTTTAGTATCGGCAATCTCAAAATAATGCCCTGAAGCGTTTATAGAGTAGTCTCCAAATGTTACATGCGATATCTCGAACTCTATATCGCCATGGTCCGAATGAACAAGTCCTTTCATAAGATCTGCCTTGCCTGAAAGGAGGTGGTCAACCATCTCCATCACAATATTGTCAAGACGATTATAAAGGAAAAATCCAAGGCCTGTCACAATGACTGCGAAGACTGGAATCAAGAATATAATAAGGCGTGTCTTAATAGATCTAAACATAGTGGTCAGTGGCCGGTGGCCAGTGGCCAGTAGTTTATAGCAGTCAGAGATTTAACTGACCACCGACCACTGACCACCGA
>JACQYJ010000206.1 GCA_016208525.1 Deltaproteobacteria bacterium
TGTGGACAGGGGCGTATTCCTTCTTCCTGACGAGGTCTCTTATGAGGATGCCACTTTTATCGAACCTCTTGCATGTGTATTGCGCGGGCAGAGGCTGGCAAGGTTGCAGCCCGGGCAGAGCGTACTTGTCATAGGCAGCGGGATAGCAGGACTTCTGCATATTCAACTGGCAAAGGCGCTGGGCGCAGGGCGCATTATGGCAACAGACATCAGCGACTACAGGATTAATTCAGCCCTGAGATTAGGGGCCGATGCGGTCATCAATGCAAAGGACGATGTTCCTGCCCGGGTGAGGGAACTGAATGACGGAAGGCTGGCCGATGTAGTAATACTATGCGCAGGGGCAACAACGGCTATCGAGCAGGGGCTGAAATCGGTAGAGCGTTGCGGAAGCGTGCTTTTCTTTGCGCCCACAAAAAATGGTGTCACCATGCCATTCTCAGTAAATGACACATTCTGGCGGAACGAGATAACCCTCACATCGTCGTATGCCGGAAGCACGGCAGACCATGCAACAGCCCTGGAGCTTATCCGCGCCGGAAGAGTAGATGTAAACGCCATGATTACCCACAGGCTGGGACTCGCTGATACAGGAAAGGGTTTCCAGATGGTTGTTGATGCAAAGGACTCGCTCAAGGTTATCATTGAGCCGCAGAAGTAACCCCCTTATTATCCATGACTGACCTCAAAAAATATCAGGAAGAGCTTTCAAAATGCAGCAAATGCGGTTTCTGCCAGGCATTCTGCCCTGTTTATGCCGTAACAGGGAGGGAGCCGGAGGTGGCCAGGGGCAGGAATGTCCAACTGCTGGAAGTTTTGAAAGGAGAACTCTCAATATCTGAGATAGAGCCGGCCCTCTCAACTTGCCTCCTTTGCAGGGCATGTGTGCCTTCATGCTTCACAGGGGTCAAAACAGATGAGCTGGTTCGCGCAGGCAGGGAGGCCTTTGTAGAGGCCGGGAAAGGCGGGATCGTTCAGGAGATAGTTTTTAACTCTATCCTTCCATATCCGGTAAGAGTTGCCGTACTCCTGAAGATAGCTTTCTTTTTTAAAAGGATCGGATTTGCCTTTCTGGCAAATAAGCTTGGGATTATCACCAACTCTTTGAGGATCGCAACTTCACTGATGGAAAACCCGCCGCGCAGGTTCCTGCGCTTAAGACCTTCACCCCAACCCACTTCAAGAGGAATTAAGGTTGCCTGGTTCAAGAGCTGCGGTTTTAATTACCTTCTCCCTGAGACAGGCGAGGCGACAATAAAACTCATTGAAGGGCTTGGATACGAAGTCGTAATCCCTGAAAACAACTGCTGCGGCCTGCCTCCGTATGCTCATGGATACACTGAAGTTTCTAAGGACCTTGCAAGAAAGAACATAGAGGCCCTTGAAAGGCACGAAATAGTATTGACCGAATGCGGAAGCTGTTCATCTTTTCTGAAGGAATATGCGGAACTGTTATCTGATGAACTTGTATATGCGGAGAGGGCCAGGAGAGTATCCGAACGGGTGGTTGACTCAAATGAGTTTATTTTCAATGTGTTGACAGGGACAGTCCCGAATCTACGTCCACTCGACAAGCTCGTGGCCCGTAATTCTGGGACAGTCCCCACGTTGAAGGTAACATACCACGACCCGTGTCACCTCAGCCGTTACCAGGGTATTACCAGAGAACCGAGGGAGATTATCAAGTCTATTCCGGGGATTGAGTTTATTGAGCTTCCGGAGGCTGACTGGTGCTGCGGCGGGGCAGGGAGCTACGGCATTACGAACAACGAGATATCTATGAAGATACTCGAAAGGAAGATAAATAATATAAAGAAGACCGGGGCAGACATCCTTGTTACATCCTGCCCTGCCTGCATGATCCAGCTTTCTTACGGGATAAGACGGGAAGGACTAAATATCAGGGTCATGCATGTAAATCAATTACTTGCTTTATCCCTGAAACCATGAAAATTCCTGCAGTAAGACACGGCATAGGTCTTTATGACCTTCCCGTTTCTCATCGGTTCTATTCTTTTTATCTCTGTAATTTCATCAAACAGGGAGTTGATATATGCGTCATCCTCTCTGCCGGGAGTGCTTACTAATAGGGCGTCAGCGCCTGTCCGGGGGCCTGCCCACATATTATACTGATTGAATTTATTCTCGCCCGCAAGTTCGTAAACATAAGGTTTTGACGGGATATAGAACGAAAGCTCTGCTGTAAGCTGGTGAGAAGTGGTCATTATGAAAAGAGCTTTTGAGTTGTCAAATTCCTTCTGGGGCCGCAATTCATCTAATACCTTCCCAACCTCCAACCCCAACTCCTTCCACCTGTGAAGTTCGTTTGTCCGGTCTTTTTTAATGGTAATAAGGGGGCTGACAGCCTGAACATGGACGAATATGGTAAGTATAACAGCGGTAGCAGTAACAACGGTTGCAAACACCTTTTTCCTTTGATAGCCACTCTTGAAATACAGGGATACGATGGCGATTATTGCTGTAAAATATGCCGACATCGGCCAGTTCCCCTCCACCTTTGCCCTAAGGCTTGAGTATCCGAAGAAGAGGACTACGAACGATGAAGTACAGGTCAAGAAGAGATACCTCCAGTCTTTTTCCCTTATCCATACGATTAAACTCTTTGCCATTCCCCATACGCAGGCAATGAACAGGAACGGAGAAAGTATCCCGGCCTGACTGCCTATATATTCGAACAAAGAAGGGAGTCCGGCCTTGCTCTTGACCTGAAGGCCGTGAGAAAGCTGGAACCTGAATGAAGCCCAGTCGTTCTGTGCATTCCAGATGATGACCGGCGAGAATATAAGGAGCGCAATGACACTCCCGATATAAGGTTCTTTCCTTCTCAACCAATATCTGTGGTTCTTCGATAAGAGCAGGAATATAAGAAATGCCGGGACAAAGAGGACCATTATGTATTTGCTCAGCATCCCGAAACCAAGGGCAATGTCTTTTAAATACCACCACTTGCCGTCGTCGGTCTTGATGGCCTTGACGCCAAAATATGATGCAAGGAGCCAAAAAAGGGCGAATGGGGTATCTATAGTTGCCAGTATCCCGCCAATTGAATAGATAAGAGTGATGTTTGTGAGCAGGGCAGAGTAAAATCCTGTTTTTTCATCAAACATATCTTTTCCCAGAAGATAGACAATGACAGTGACAGCGCTGCCGATAATAACGGAAGGAAGTCTCACGACAATGAAAGCTGAAGCCTGCGGGAAAGGTCCCAGTAATAGGCTTCATCAGGGACGAGCTCTATAAAGTTAATGTAAATGAGGCGGAAGGCTGTGGTTAAAACAACGAGGATAAGCAGGGGCATCCGGTATCTGTTCTCAACAGTCATCTAACTGTTATCTCCTCTCAATTCCAATAATATCGGCTATGTTTTTCACCCCATCCCTCTCCATCAGTTCCAGAAGTTCCTTATTTATTTTGCCGACAAGCGCCGGGCCGTGGAATATCATGGCCGAATATATCTGGACCAGGGAGGCGCCGGCCTTGAATCTCCGGTATGCCTCTTTCCCTGAGTCTATGCCGCCTGCGCTTATCAATATAGTCTTGCCGTATAGCTCACCTGCTATCGAGTCAAATATGGCAAAATTCTTCTCACGTATCGCCTTTCCGCTTATACCTCCAAATTCCCTGGCCCCGGGCAGGAGGCTGTAGTCTGTGCTGGTGTTGGCTGCAATAATACCGGATGCGCCGTGCTCCACTGCTGTTGAACAGAGTGACACCGCGGCAGCATTATCCATATCCGGGGCTATCTTCAGAAATATGGGGCGTGACGTTACCTGTCCGGCGGTTTTAAACAGATCAGCTATGAACCGCTCATTCTGCAAATCTCTTAGCTGAGGAGTATTTGGCGATGAGATATTTATTACCAGGTAGTCGCACAGGTCTTTAAATGCGTTTATTAGCGTTTGATAATCCTTAATTGCCTCTTCCTGTGGAGTTGCCTTGTTTTTCCCAATATTAACGCCGACAGGGACTGATGCCGGATAGATCCGTTCCATTCTTTTCAGTACGGATTCCATCCCGTCATTATTGAAACCCATTGCGTTCTGGAGACTCTCATACTCAGGAAACCTGAAGAGGCGCGGCCTTGGATTACCTTCCTGCGGAAGGGGGGTTACAGTTCCCACCTCAACAAATCCAAAACCAAGGGCGCTCATCCCCCTGATCATGGTAGCATTCTTGTCGAACCCGGCGGACAGCCCTACCGGGTTTGAAAACTTCCTGCCAAAGATTGTCTGGGTCAGGGACTCGCTTGATACAGAATACCTCCTCTTGAGCAGAGGGAGAATAAATGGCATTCCCTGGGCGAAACGTACAGCCATCTCCGTCATGTTATGAGCGGTTTCAGGGTCTATTCTGAACAATATCTTTTTCAGCTTCTTGAAGTCGCACATGGATTTATTAATTATTCCTGCTCCTATAAAACCAGTTCCATCAGGATCGCATCCTCTCCTGTATCTCCGTAATAACCTTTTCTGATCCCTGCCTCCCTGAATCCAAAACCTTTATATAACTTCAGGGCCGCAATGTTCAGGTTCCTTACTTCCAGTAAAAAAATATTTGCACCTTTCTCTTTGGCAAACTCCAGGACATGGCCAAGGAGCTTTTTTGCGATCCCCTCCCTCCTGAACAGCTTATGCACTGCAAGGTTAAGGATATGGGCCTCATCCACTATGAGCCGGAAAGATACATAACCCAGGAGTATTCCGGCGTCGTCTTTTGCCAGGATGATACGGGAACAGGGGTTTTCAAGTTCATTCAGGAAGAGCCTTATTGACCAGGGAGTCGGGAAAGATGAGTTCTCAATCGCCAGTACGTCAGCCAAATCGGCTTCCGTCATCGGGGTCAGTCTTATCTCCATTTTCCAGCCTTTATGAAGAAATCATGTAACTACTCAGCCGCAAAAGAAACAATACAAAAAACCACGGAGACACAGAGTACACAGAGAAGCACAGAGAATTTCTCCGTGAAACTCCATGATCTCCGTGCTCTCTATGTCTCTGTGGTGAGTAGTTACGAAATCATAGGGACGAACTCCAATGTTGTCAAGGTGTTTTTCCGCTGGTATACTCTCTTCTGTGCAGGCTGTGCCTATACAGCAAGACTGGAGGTTAT
>JACQYJ010000207.1 GCA_016208525.1 Deltaproteobacteria bacterium
ATAGACCCTCGCAGGATCATTGAATCCGTAAATCCCCCTCAATCCCCCTTTACAAAGGGGGAGCCGAAGGCGGGGGATTAAAAGGGGGAGCCGAAGGCGGGGACATAGGAAAATTCCCCCTTGAAAAGGGGGAGCCGAAGGCGGGGATTAAACGGGGGAATAGTTAAGGCGCCATGACAAGCTCATCATCAATTCCCCTTACGAAGAGCCAAAGCGATACACGGGAATTTGTCTTGCAGGAAGGCCGCAGACCGGGAGGGTTTTTTGTTTGAAAAAGCTGTTTACGAAATTGGCTGAATATGTTGAATTTCATCTGGAATAACGATATCCTGATGCAAGGGGTAAGAAGATAATCAAGGAGGTTTAAAATGGCGGAAATTGTGGATAAGGCTATCCTGCTGGGGTTGGGGATAGAGAACAAGGTGAAGGAGCTGGTGAACGAACTGGTGGAGGCCGGCGAAAAGGCGAAAGGGAGCGGGCTTGGGGCAGTGAAAGAGGCTGAGAACAGGTTCGTGGACGAGGCGGTGAAGGTTGTAAGCGAGACACTGAAGCGCGCCAATGTGGCAAAGGACAAGGCAGAATCTATGGCTGTGGAGATTGCGGAGGGGCTTGCAGATAAGTTGAAGCTTGCCACAAAGGATGAGCTGGATGTAGTGGAGAAGCTTGCCCTGATTGCGAGAGAGAAGGTGGAAGCCTTAGAAAAGAGGGTGAAGGCGCTGGAAGAGGCGAAAGGTTAAAGGCGAAAGGTAAAAGGGAAAAATATAAAAACCTTTAACCTTTGACCTTTTGCCTTGGACCTATATAAAATATGGAAATCCGTAGACACTCTACAATAAAGAATCTCAACCGCCTTCGTCAAATACTGAACATCCTCATAAGGCACGGGTTCGGTGAGTTGGTAAGCCAGCTTCACGTATTCAGGATTTATATCCTCGGGAAGAGGTTTTTTACACCAAAGGCTGAGGATGTGAGGGCGCACAAGTCAACGCCTGAGAGGCTGAGGCTTGCCCTTGAGGAGCTTGGGCCGACATTCGTAAAGCTCGGCCAGCTTATGAGCACGAGGGCTGACTGGTTCCCTGACGAATGGTCTGCTGAGTTCAAGAAGCTCCAGGACAAGGTCCCTCCGTTTCCCTTTGAGCAGGTCAGGGAGCTTATTGAAAAGGAGCTGGGAAAGCCTCTGACAGAGGTCTATTCGTCGTTCGATACTTTACCGGTTGCATCTGCCTCCATTGCCCAGGTCCATTTCGCCACGATGAAGGACGGGAGAGAGTTGGCTGTAAAGGTCAGACGTCCTGAGATCGAGAAGATACTGGACTCTGACATAAGCATAATGTATGTGATAGCCAACCTCATCGTCAAATATGTCCCTGACTGGGCCAGATTCAGGCCTGTAGAGGTGGTCAGGGAGTTTCACAAGACCATAAGGCAGGAACTGGACTTCACCATAGAGGCTACAAGGGCTGACCGGTTCAGGAGGAACTTCAAGGACGATCCGGAGGCTTATTTCCCAAGGGTCTATTGGGAGTACTCTTCCAGGAAGGTCCTGACTATGGAGAGGATCAACGGGATTCCTATAGATGAGGCAGAGACACTTAAAGATGCCGGCTTTGATCTTAAAGAGATAGCGGAGAGGGGAGTGAGGGTGTTCTTCAGGCAGGCCCTTGGCGACGGCTTCTTTCATGCGGACATGCACCCTGGGAACGTATTCGTGGGGGGTAAGGGCGAGATAATCCATGTTGACTTCGGGATAGTCGGCCAGATAGATGATGAACTGAGGAACTACCTCGCAAGGCTCCTCTATTATCTGATGAGACGGGACTTCAAGGCCATGGCTAAAATCCATAGGGACATGGGGCTCATTGGCCCTAAAGTGGATATAAGGGAGTTTGAGGATGCCCTCATAGACATAGCTGAGCCTATATTCGGCAGGCCCCTTGCTGAAATAAATGTCTCCGCCCTTCTATGGAAGCTTATAGAGACGGCCAGGAGGTTCGACATGCAGATGCAGCCAAACCTCCTGCTGCTGCAAAAATCAATGGTTGTTGTTGAAGGGGTAGGGAGGGAGCTTTACCCAAGGCTCAATGTATGGGCCGTTGCAAGACCTTTCATCTTCAAACTTATGAAGAAGAGCATCGACCCCAGGGCTGCTGTAACGAAAGGTTATGACACCATGCTAGAGATGGCCGAGTTTACCGCAGCGCTGCCCTCCCAGTTGACCTCTGTGCTTAACAAGGTCATCAATGACAGGCTAAGGGTCGAGTTTGCCCACCTGAACCTTGATGAGCTCAACGCAAGGATTGATAAAACCGGAGACAGGCTTGTTTATGGCATGGTTGTCGCCGCATTGATTGTCGGTTCATCCATTATTGTTATGGCAGGAAAGGGGCCAATGCTGTTTGACTTTCCAGTGTTGGGCCTTGCAGGATATGGTATAGCAGGAGGATTGGTGTTGAGGCTTGCGATTAAAAGGTAGGAGGGCGAATTGACTGAGGCAAAGACCACACACTTCGGAAGCAAGACAGTGGCTGAGGAGGAGAAGGAGAAGCTGGTAGGGCAGGTCTTCAGCTCTGTGGCAGGGAAATACGACATAATGAACACTGTCATGAGTCTGGGGATACACCATGTCTGGAAGAGGTTCATGATTTCAAAGACCGGTTTCAGGCCCGGTGAGATTGCAATTGACGTGGGAGGCGGCACTGCTGATATAGCCATGCTGCTCCGTGACAGCGTCGGCGGAAACGCGAAGGTCGTAGTCTACGACATAAACCATGCCATGCTCCTGGGCGGCCGCGACAAGGTAGTGGACCACGGTGTTCTGAAGGATATCCAGTTCGTCCAGGGGAATGCGGAATATATATCATTCCCTGACAATACTTTTGATGTGGCGACAGTTGCCTTCTGCATAAGGAACGTCACCCATCCAGACCAGGGATTCAGGGAGATGCACAGGATATTAAAGCCGGGAGGGAAGCTGGTGTGTCTTGAGTTCTCAAGGCCTACTAACGATGCATTCAGGGCATTCTATGACTTTTACTCATTTAACTTCATTCCCAAGTTCGGGGAGATAATAGCCAGGGACAGGGATTCGTACCAGTACCTTGTTGAGTCTATCAGGAAGTTCCCTCCACAGGAGGAGATCAAGAAGATGCTTGAGGACGTGGGGCTTTACAAGGTAAAGTACTACAACCTGACCAACGGGATTGCGGCAGTGCATCTGGGGTATAAGGTGTAAGAGCCGTGAGACGTGAGGGGACTGTCCCGGATTTACGGACGCAGCGCAGCGAAGTCGTAGAATCGGGACTGTCCCCGTTATGAGCTGCAATGGGAGTTTACTATGGAAACAACAGAATTGCTTACGAAAGCCGCTGTCGCGCCGCTGAAATTTATACCCAGGAGCCTCCAGTGCATAGGGCTTGGGAGTTTTCTGGCATTCGAACTGGAGAGGGACCCCTCCATCAGGGAGAGGCTCAGGGAGATAGACGGTAAGACCTTTATGTTCGAGGCAACCGATATTGACAAGCGTTTTTATATGAGCATAAAAGACGGGAAGGTGACAGTCAGGCCAAATTTTGGAGGTGTCCCCGATGTTACCATGAAGGGTGAGACTGCTGTCCTGGCTGGTTTGATGCTGAACAGGGTTGACCATGATACCGTATTCTTTTCTCGGAAGCTTCAGATAACAGGGAGCACGGAGGTAGCCCTCTGGTTCAAGAACATACTGGCAAGCCTCTAAAGAGGTCTTTCTCTGTGCCCTGAAGATCATATACTAATAAGTCCATTTGTAAAAAGACATAAATAATGTGGGACCTAAATCCTGCAATCGAACCACAGAGCACACGGAGGAAACCCTTTAATACATGAAGAAAAACCTTCTTCTTAGGTTCTAAATCTTCTCAGCCAACCGTTTCATGTCCCCCACGGGGCAGCAAGGCAGGAGCGGACAATACCCCCCGCCAAGAAGCTCAGAATGAGATAGTAACGATTAGAATGACTGTTTTTTCTTGACTCGACAGGGAGGTGATGGTAGGTTTTACACTATGAGAAATCTTGTAATTGCAACTATCTTAGTTTTTATAAGTATTCCTGTCTTTGCCGTAGATGTGGCCCCTCGCATATCGGACAGGGAAATTATAGTGGGATTGGCTGAGGTCAAAGGAGATATAAAGGGGTTGCAAGAAGGTCAGCGCAATTTGGAAAAACGCATAGACGACCTCCGATCGGAAATGAACAGCCGCTTTGATATGCTGATGTGGATGATTGGCCTATTTGTTACCATATCAATGGTTACCCTTGGTTTTGTCCTCCGCATGCAATGGCAGATGATGAAGAGGCAAACAGTGTTGGAGACTGCCCTTGAAACTCAAAAAGATGAAGTGGCCTTTCTAAAGGGGCTTATAGAAAAGCTCCTCTCGCCTCAAAGTGCGGTCCAAAGAACTACTTGAATTTATCTATGACCTAAAAACTGCAAACCACAGAGGACACAGAGATAAATTTTGAGTATAAGAACCTTTTAAAACCCTTTACTTCTCTGTGTTCTCATGCTTTAGATTTAAAAATTATTAAGCTTTTAAAAAGTCACCTTTTGAGTGCATCGAGAAAAGATTTAAAACCGGTTTTTCTTTTGGTATTAAAGGGTTTTCTCCGTGTGCTCTGTGGTTCGATTGCAGGATTTAGGTATGATAAAAATCGAAGGTATTTCAAAAGAGTTTAAAGAAGGTCTACGCGCCAAAAAGGTAATGGCGGTGGAAGACCTTAGTTTAGATGTCCACAAGGGGGAGGTATTTGGCTTCCTTGGCCCCAACGGCGCAGGGAAGAGCACAACTATCAAACTGCTCCTCAATCTGATCCGCCCGACATCCGGCAGGATTTTAATAAATGGGATGAATGTCTCAGATAAAGAGGTGCGCCGCCTGATAGATGAGCGGTCTTGATCCCATGGGGCGGAGGAAGGTCTTTGAGCTTATTCTGAGACTTAAAGAAGAGGGGAAGACGATATTTTTCAGTTCCCACATCCTGCATGATATAGAGAGGCTTTGCGACAGGGCAGCAATCCTGATAAACGGCAGCCTGAAGCGGTTAATAAGCGTAAAGACCGAACTCCCCGCAGGGAAGACCCTGGAAGATGTTTTTTTTGAGGAGGTTGGAAAGGCTGGGGGTTTGAGAGAATGAACGGAGTATGGAGTCTTGCGTACATAACTTTTAAGGAAGGGATAAAAAACAGGGCGATATTCGGCATTTTCATCATGGTCGTGCTGATGCTTGCAGCTGTGGTGACCTTAACCAATCTCTTAATGAGGGACATAGTGAAGGCGGCGG